>DASYNQ010000338.1:0-5099 GCA_036008425.1 Methylocella sp.
TCATCAGCCGCCAGCCAAATTTCAACTTGCGGAAGACCCGGTCGAAATTCCGTAAGGTCATCCCGAATCTCAAGACCGTGGTGGTTCATTGCTTCGATCCTCGGGTAACAGGAGGGATTCCGCCCGCTGTCGCCAAGGCACTCCCCGATCAGATCTATCCGGGCGAAGTCTTCGAGTTTGTGGGCGAGGACGGCAAAAAGAACATAGGCACGAACACCACCATCTTTCCGGTGGTGGTTGCCGGCGGCCGCGCATCGGGCAGCGCGCAGCGATCGATCAGCATTGCGTGCTATCTCTTCGACATCGACAATGTTGCGATCGTTCACCACACGGACTGTGGCGGAACGCACTTTACGCCTGAGGGCTTTATCGAGACCTTCAAGGAGGAATTCGGACAGGACATCACCGACTTGTGGGATGCCGACGACATCTGCCTTGAGAATTTCACACAGTCGCTGCATCGCGACGTGCGGAGCGTCCGTAACTCACGCGGCACACCAAGGCATGTAAATGTCTACGGTTATCTGTACGACATCGAAACCGGAGAACTGCATCTCGTTGAGGAAAGCCCGGGCGATCCGAACGCTCCCCGCGGCGCCGCTTGGCGGTAGCCACTCACAAGTTTCGCCACTGACGCCGCCGCGTTGACGCGCGCCGTGAGGGCATGGCGGTCATCGATAGTTGTTGTAAATAGTGGCTACGCCTTCTGACAACGCCTTGATCAGCGGCTCGATTGCGGCCTTGGCGATATCGGCAACGACGCAAACATCCCTCCGGCGTTGAATTAAGGAGCAAGAATGCGAGACAAAACACCCGCGCCGGCAAGTGACAAGTTGTTGACTTATCGCTATCGCCTTGGGAGCGCGGCCGTGGATGCCCGCTAACCGAAATATCCGGCTTCGTCGGACTGTTTGGCCCTGAGCATTTCCACGGCTTCCCTGACGAACGGATCGAGCCCCTCGCCGCCTCGCTCAAATGACGGACGATTTTCTTTCGCATGCTCGGTTCCCAAAATTTGGTGAGATGATTGGCGATCCCGGCGACCGCCGTTTCATGCTCTTGGGGCGCGGAGAATTTTCTGATTCTGATTTGCCATATAGATAAGCTTCCGGGGCGTGGTGTCATGCGCCAAAATGCTGGCAATCTTGGGTCAACAATGTCCGAGCGCCTTAGACCGTGTCACCCCGCGACGAGCCCTTTCATCGGCTTCACACGCGACGATTCCGGAAAGACAGCATCGCCGAGCGCGGCCGTGGAAAGCCCGAGATGGTCCGTAAGCACCCCCTTGAGCGCGGCGCGCAGATCGGCTGTCGGCGCGAGGTCGCGGTTTTGATAGAGCTGCGTGTCCTTCAAGCCCGGCCAATCGGCGATGACGCGGCCGCCCGCGATTGCGCCGCCGGCCAAGAAGGCAATCGTCCCCGTGCCATGGTCGGTGCCCGTAGTGCCGTTAATGCGGGCCGTGCGCCCGAACTCGGTGACGGCAACGACGACCGTATCTTTCCAAAGCGGGCCGAGGCCCTTTTGGATTTCGTCGAAAGCGCCGTCGAGGCCCCCGAGCAATTGCGCGAGGCGGCCGCTCCCGCCGCCTTCGTTGGCATGGGTGTCCCAGCCCTCGAAGGCCAGCGCGGCAATGCGGGGACCATCGTCCGCGGCCATTAGGCTCGCCGCTCCCTGGGCGGCTTGACGCATGCCAGCGATCGCATTGTAGCCCGCGCGCGCCTTCGCCGCGCCGTCGTCCATGCCCTGGCGCAAGGCGATCCTGTCGATTTCAAGGCCGCGAGAGAGTGCCTCGCCCAAGGCTGGATCGCGATGCGCGTAGAGATCGAGGAGCCGGGCCGCGAGATCGTCGGAGGCATGCGGCAAGTTCTGCGGCGCCCAACCGAGCACCGGCGCGGATCCGCGCAAAACGAGCGGCGTCACCGGTCCGATGCCAAGGCCGTTCGATGCCCCCACGCGGTCGCCTTTCGGCAGCGCGGCGAGGGCGCGGTTAAGCCAGCCGCTCCTGGTGGACCCCGGGGCGGGGTAACCGCTTTCGAGGACGTCCTGGCCGTCGAAATGCGAGCGGTCGCGATAAGGGCTTGCGACGGCGTGAATGATGGCCGCCTGCCTCTGATCGTAGAGCCGCTTGAGGACCGGCATGGCCGGATTGAGCGCGAAGAACGAATCGAGCGGAAGAGCCGGATGATCGCCGCCAAGCGAAAGCGCCAGCGAGCCATGCAGCGCCAGGTAATCCGGATCGCCGACCGGCGCGACGGCCGACAGCCCGTCGAGCGCGCCACGCAGGATGATGACAACGAGGCGCGGATCGCGCTCCCCGGCGGCGCGGGCGAATTCCGGCAGATAGGCCCAGGCGAAGACGGCGCCCGCGCCGGTAAGCAGGCTGCGGCGGGTGGCGAAGTAATTGGTCATCGGCGTGGTCCTTGCGATATATCCATTGTGCTTCCTGTGCCCGCTCCGAAGCCGGCGATTCTCCAGCCTTATCGCCGCTGCACCTCCGGCGACATTAAGAGCAAAGCAATCCCTTGTCGCTTGGTTTCGGCGCGCGCCACGGTCTGCCGTGTTTCCTCCGATGCGGCGCCGCCCGCGATCGCGTCCAAAAGTTCACGCGGATCGGGCGGGTCACGCAGGCGCGCCGCCGCTTGCGAGGCGACATCAAGACGCAGCTTCATCCCTTCCGGCGAGGCCCAGGCCGCTACGGTATCCGGAAAGCCGTTCGGCCCCGGGGGTGTCCAGAACGGCATGCCGAGCATCGCCAACGGATGGAGCAGCGCGCCCGGATCCTCGGGAACGCGGCCGGTGATCCGCATCGCCGCGACGAGGAACTCGTAAGGCATGCGCATCTTCGTGAGGGGCGCGGTCCACGCCTCGGGCGCGTCGATCAGTGCCAGCGTCACGGCTTTCAGGTCGCCGTCGGTCGCGGAAAAGACACCGGCGAGGCGCCCGACGAGCGCCCGGGGTGGCTCGTCGGCGACGAAATGGCGAGAGAACTTCATCGCGATATGGTTTGCCGTCGCCGGGTGGCGCGCGAGATCGAGAAGCGCCGCCTCGCCCTGCCGCGTGCCCTCCGGCGCGTAGGTTTTGCCAAGCAAGATCTGCGGGCCGGGCTCGTGCGCGTTGGAATTAAAGACAAAGGTTCCAGGCTCGCCAAGCTTGCCGGCGCGACCGGCGATCGTCCAGCCGGTGAGGATCCGGGCGAGCGAGGTCACGTCGTCCTGGGTGTAGCCGCCGTCGACACCGAGCGTGTGCAGCTCCATGACCTCGCGGGCGAGATTTTCATTGAGCCCCCGCTTTTGACGGAGTCCCGCTTGAGAATTGGGGCCGATCGACTGTTGGTTGTCGAGATAATGCAACATCGCCGGGTGGCTCTCGACGGCGAACAGCATGTCGGAGAAACGGCCAAGCACATGTGGACGGATCGCTTCGCGTTCGAAAGCGCCTGCGCTGATCCGGATGAAATTGCTTTTCCCCACCGAGACGCAGAAATGGTTCGCCCAAAAAGCCACCATCCTCTCGACGAGGCCGGCACGCGCCTGCGCCGAGCGCTGAAAGCGGGCAAGCGCCTCGGCGCGATAGATGATCTGCTCCTGCGAGGGCGGCTTCGGCGGCACCATATTCGCGGTTTGCGAGGGTGGTGGTGACGCGACCGTGGTATTGGGATTGGCGGCCATGGCTGTGTCGGTGACCATCGCCGGTTGCACGGCGGCTTCCGCCGCCATGCGCGCGCGTTCGGCTTTCTTCTGGTCCTCGTCGGCGAACATCGCCTGCAAGGCGAGCGCCGTGCGTGGCAAGCCAGGCCCCTCCAGCAGCGCGATACCCGACTGCGCCAATTCGGCTTTCAGGAAGCCGCGCGGATCGGAAGCGGCCGCCGCGAGATCGCCGTCACCTCGCGCACCAAAGCCGAACCGGTTGAGTGCGATGAACCCCGCCTTGAAGTCCGGCACCGTCATGTCTCTTTCCACCACATCGCAGGCGCGCGCATTCAAGCAAATCGATTCTGGCCGGGAGATGAACAAAACAAGGAAAATCGGTTGGGAATCATAACGGTCAGCTGCAGCTCGTTCAACCCGAGCGGGACAATTCATCCTCGGGCGGACCATTTCTTCCCGATGGGCTCGGTGGTCATGATGAAGAAGCCCAACGTGACGCAGGCCCCTCCGTGCACGGGAGTGCCGTTTGGCAAACGCGCGCGGTAGGAATAAGTGTCCTCGCGCCGGGAACAATGAAATTGGTTGGGATGCTCGATCTGAACGTCCGTGTACCCCCGCGCCTCCAAATAGCGGACGAGTCGATTCTCGTTGCCCCGGAGATAAATGATCATAGGTACCGCAAGCACGGCGACGACGATGAGACGCTTAACATCCATGGAACACGCCTTACGCTCTCCCAGCGGTAGTGAAGAGAGGCTTGTCACACGGGGCGGTTAATGAACCTTGGCCTCGATCTCTAAAGAGCAGATGCGGGTATCGCCGCGTTGCTCCAGCCGGTTACGCCTTCTTGCGGCGGTTGAGTCAGCCCGCACTTCGTTTCGACTGCCGCAGGTGCGTCTCGCCCCATTTGCACATCAGGTCCGTGATCGTCCGCAGGGTCCGCCCGTAGGCCGTGAGCGAGTATTCCACCTTGGGCGGCACGACGGATAGACCTTGCGGAGGACGATGCCGTCGTCTTCCAACTCGCGAAGTTGTTGGGTCAGCATGCGTTCACTGACGTCGGGAATTTTGCGCCGCAGGTCCCCGAAGCGGCAGACGTGATCCCGCAGCCAAAACAAAATGAGGGCCTTCCATTTGCCCCCGATCACTTCCAGGGTGGCTTCCACCGGACAGTGGTACTGGGGAGCCGGTTTCGGTTTTTTTACAGCCATGCTTACCATAATGTTAGGGCCTGTGTTCAGTTAGGAGGCATGGCACGAGAACGGATCAGAATCAAACGTGGAACGTTGTTGTTCGTTTGACGCGATTCTCCGGGAGGGATTCCCAAATCAGCAATTGCGTGATTCATGGGTGGTCGGCCTGAGGAGGGGCTGACCGATGCGACGCTATGCATTACGCGACGACCAATGGGATCGGATCAAGGATTTTCTTCCTGGCCGCGAAGGCCATGTT
>DASYNQ010000339.1:0-5178 GCA_036008425.1 Methylocella sp.
GGTCAAGAATGAAGTCGATCTTTCGATCTTCAAACCGGCGGCATGGACCGAGACGAGTGCTTGGGATTGGCTCGAAGCCAACCTTAGCCCGGGGGCGCGGCTCGGCTACGATCCCTGGCTGCACACGCCTCGCCAGGTGAAGTGCCTCGGTAAGGGAACGAACGCCGCGGGCGCCGAACTCGTTGCCGTGGAACCGAACCCAATCGACGCGATCTGGACGGATCGCCCGGCGCCGCCGCTTGGCAAAATCACCTTGCACGGGCTTAGATTTGCCGGAGAGAATGCGAAACGGAAACTCGCCCGCGCCGCCGCCGCGCTTGGGGCCAAGGATGCGTTGCTGGTCAGCGATCCGCATGCGGTTGCCTGGGTCTTCAACATCCGCGGCCATGACGTCGCGCATACCCCGCTGCCGCTTGGCTATGCGTTGATCTTGAAGGAAGCCAAGCCGCACCTTTACGTCGACGCGCGCAAGCTCGACAATCATACGCGCAACAAGCTTTCTGGCCTCACCGATATTGAAGAGCCGGAACATCTCGCGCGCGATCTCCAGGCTCTTGGCGAACAAGGCAAGAAAGTCTTGTTCGATTCCGCCACGGCGCCAGCCAAGCTCGCCGCGATCCTGAAAGAGGCCGGGGGCGCCTGCGAGTTCGGCCAAGATCCGGTCGTCTCGATGAAGGCACGCAAGAACGCGACCGAACTCGAAGGCGCGCGAAATGCGCACTTGCGGGACGGGGCCGCGGTGGTCCACTTTCTGCATTGGTTCGCAATCCATGCGCCGGGCGGAAATCTCAGCGAGATCGATGCGGCGCAAGCACTCGAAACTTTCCGCCGCAACACGGGCAAGCTGAAGGACGTTTCGTTTCCGTCAATCGCCGCCGCCTGCGCCAATGCCGCCATTCCGCATTATCGTGTGACCAGGAAGACCAACGCGAAGATCCGCAAAGGAATATTTTTGATTGATTCGGGCGGTCAATATGAGGACGGCACGACCGACATCACCCGCACCCTCGCGGTGGGCAAGCCAACCGCTTTGATGCGCGACCGGTTCACTCGCGTCCTCAAGGGCCATATCGCCATTGCCTGCGCGGTTTTTCCCAAGGGCACCACGGGCGCGCAAATAGATGCGCTCGCACGGGCTCCCTTGTGGCGGGCGGGTCTTGATTTCGACCACGGCACCGGCCACGGGGTCGGCTCTTATTTATCCGTTCACGAAGGGCCGCAGCGGATTTCAAAGCTCGGGTCCGCCGCGCTCGAACCCGGCATGATCCTCTCGAATGAACCGGGCTTTTATCATGCCGGCCATTGGGGCATCAGGATCGAAAATCTGGTCGTGGTCGAGCGCCGGGAGATTGCGGGCGCCGAACGCGAGATGCTGGGCTTCGCGACGCTGACGCAAGCGCCGCTCGACCTTGCGCTCATCGAGCCAAAACTCCTCGACGGCGAGGAAACCGCCTGGCTCAACGCCTATCACGCGCGGGTGCGGCGGGAAATTTCGCCGCTGGTCGAGCCCGGCGCGCGCCGTTGGCTCCATGGCGCGACGAGACGGATCGGCGCGCGGCGCTAGAACATTCGAACCTCGGCGGATTCACCATTTCATGGCAACCCCTTTCGCGATCGTCATGACGACGTGCGGCGACAAGGCGAACGCGGAGCTGATCGCGATGCGTCTCGTCGAGGAGCGTCTTTCCGCCTGCGTCCAGATCTTTCCAATCGAAAGCGTTTACCGGTGGGAAGGCGCGGTGCAACGCGCAAATGAATGGATGCTGTTTTGCAAGATCAAGGCGAACGACTACGCAAAAGTCGAAGAAGCCATTCGCGCGGCGCATACTTATTCCAATCCCGAGATCGTCGAGGTGGGAATCGAGAACGGCGCGCAAGCCTATCTGGACTGGATCGCGTCTATCACGCGCGAGGATTAGCGTTTCGCCGCGTCTCGACATAGCTTCGCCGGCGTGCCAAAAGCCGCGCAACGCTCCGCCTGGATCACCAAAACATGCCGGACCTCAAAACGCTTCAAGCGCAAATTCTTGCGCAAATCGCCGCCGCACAAGACGAAGCCTCGCTCGAAGCCGTGCGGGTCCCGTTGCTGGGAAAAAAGGGCAGCGTTTCGGCCCTGCTCGCGGGTCTTGGCGAGATGGCGCCAGACGAGCGCAAGAAGCGTGGCGCCGCGATCAACGCGCTCAAGGACGAAGTGACGGAGGCGCTCGCGGCACGCCGCACGGTTCTGAAGGAAGCGGCGCTCGAAGCCCGCCTCAAAGGGGAGATCGCCGATGTCACCTTGCCGGTGCCCCCGCATGGGATCGAGACCGGGCGCATCCATCCGGTAAGCCAAGTGATGAATGAACTCGCGGCCATTTTCGCCGACATGGGGTTTGCCATCGCCGAAGGGCCGGACATCGAGACCGACGATTATAATTTCACGAAACTAAATTTTCCGCCGGACCATCCGGCGCGCGACATGCATGACACTTTCTTTTTCAATCCCGGGCCGGACGGAACGCGCAAACTGCTACGCACGCATACGAGCCCGGTGCAGGTGCGCACGATGCTGACGCAAAAGCCGCCGATCCGGATCGTTTGCCCGGGGCGCGTCTATCGCTGCGATTCCGACCAGACGCATACACCGATGTTTCATCAAGTCGAGGGCCTCGTCATCGACCGCTCCGCGCATCTTGGCCATTTGAAATGGATTCTCGAAGAATCCTGCAAGGCCTTTTTCGAGGTTCCGGACGTCAAGATGCGGTTCCGGCCGAGTTATTTTCCGTTCACCGAGCCGTCGATGGAGGTCGATATTCAATGCTCGCGCAAAGGCGGCGAGATGCGTTTTGGCGAGGGCGACGATTGGCTCGAAATCTTGGGTTGCGGCATGGTGCATCCGAATGTCTTGAGCAATTGCGGGCTCGATCCCGATGTCTACCAAGGGTTCGCGTGGGGCGTCGGAGTCGACCGCATCGCCATGCTGAAATATGGCATGCCGGATCTACGCGCTTTCTTCGAGGCCGACATCCGCTGGCTCAATCATTACGGTTTCCGTCCGCTCGATATACCGTCCTTGATTGGCGGGTTGAGTGAGCGGTAAGGTCCTGCTGAGCAGGTATCGCGTAATCCCACAAGCAGAAGCGCGTTTCGGGTGGACCTTACAAAAATGTTTCACGTGACGATAGTGTCTGGAACTCGTGCTGCTACCGGTGACTGCACTCTTGCTGACCGGTGGGCACGTTGCCAACTGTGCATAAGTCTCAGAAAATTAAAATTCATTAACGATTGTTCGAGGAGGCGTCTTGGTGACAGCCAAGCGGAGCATTTGAGCATATTTGTCTCATCCAGTCATTCCCCAAGGTGTTGGGTCGAATCTCGGAGGCGGATATGGTGAGTTTCAAGCATCTTTTTCGCGTAGTGCCCATGATTTTGGCATCTCGTTGTTTTGCCGAGTCGCTTTATCTGACCACGCCGGCGCCCCTGCCGCCCGACGATGATCGCTTTGTCTTCATTACGCCGTACTTTGCCGAGGTGAAGACGAATATCACCGTTTCGATCAGCCAAGGAGCGTACAATAAGGATATCGGTAAAAACGGGCCTCCGGTTTTGACGATCAGCGTGATTCCGGTCCCAGTCTCACGCGGATTTCTTTACCTTACTAAGAATCCGTTTTTTAGCGACGCCGCTAATGTTAGCGTTAGCAGCGATGGCCTCCTGTCAAGTTCCGATTCCTCATCAGCTCAACAAATCACAGCGATCCTTACCGAACTCGCTCAGACTGCTGCAGGTATTTTCGAAGTAGAACTGGAACTTAAGAAGAAAGAAACGCAAGCCCCGAAACCGTCCCAAGATCAGAAGGACCGCCAGCGGTGCATGCAGATGAGAAATGATCTTGTCACGGATATGCCTTATTACAAATCTTTCAATATAATGGGAAACAACCGTACATTTTACGGCGTATACTACAACTCTGGCGATCCTGGCTCAGAAAACCCAAAAAGGGAGAAAAAGGACTATGCGTCGATAAGCCTACGACTTGATATCCCGCCGGTGTTTTCGGATGAACGAGTAACACTTAAAGATGGAGCACACTATGGGCTGGTGGCCTTCTACCCAGTTCCAAGTGTCGCAACACTTAACTGTCGCGTAGGACGAAGAAAATTTTTCGAGTTGACACCGCCACAGGTCATAAATATTTACACGGAAAGTCATCTTGTAGATCCTCAACGTGATTTTTTTCTAACCCACAGGATACATTCACATTTAGCTCTGGATTTGTTACTGGACACAAATACGCAGCACCGAGCCCCGCAAAGACGATCGTCGATACTGTCACGGCGCCGGTCCGATCTTTGATGCCCTCGGTTACAATCACCACGAACACGCAGGTGCAGACGGGCGGCGGTAAGCCAAATCAGACGACCACTACGACCAATACACAAACCGCACCGCCCAAGGGGCCGTGAATTTCCCCAACAACACGATCTTTACAGTCATTATGATGGGGCAGCGATCAAGCGCTTTGCGTGGTCGACCCCTTTCGAGACTCGCGCGCCACGCGCTCAGGGTGAGGGGGGTGTTTGAAATGAGCTTTGAGAGGGGCGTCCTCAAACAAGGTCGTTGACCTGCGCGGCGTCCATGGCGCCCGCGGCTTCGATCGCCTCGATGATCACTTGCGCCTGGGCCAAGGGATATTCATCGGTCAGCGTCACATGGATAAAGACCCGGTGGCCCGGCGGCGTGAGGGCGGCAAGCCGCGCCGCCGCGCCGCCGGTGAGGCACAACGTTGGCTTGCCGGACGGCAGATTGACCACTCCCATGTCGCGCCAGGCGATGCCAGCGCGAAGCCCGGTTCCGAGCGCCTTGGCGCAGGCTTCCTTGGCGGCGAAACGCTTCGCGTAAGACGCGGCCCGGCCCGCCCGCGCGTCCGATTTGAGCCGCTCTGTCTCGGTGAAGCAGCGCTGAACGAACCGCTCGCCAAAGCGCGCGAGGGAATTCTCGATACGCCTTATATCGCAAAGGTCGTTGCCGAAGCCTATGATCATTTGGTCACGCTTGGTCCGCCGTCAGCCGCCGCCCCTCGTCCATCGCCGCCCGCATCTTCGTGATCGCCGCGTTAAGACCAATGAAGATCGCCTCGCCGATCAGAAAGTGCCCGATATTGAGTTCGACGATTTCGGGCAAGCCGGCGACGATCCT
>DASYNQ010000340.1:0-5763 GCA_036008425.1 Methylocella sp.
GCGCGGCGGCGTCGTCTCGTCCCATGACAGGCACAGGATTTTCGAGCTGGGTTGCAGCACCGGAATAATCCGCTCGAAGCCGCGTCCATGCAGCGACATGAGGCAACAATCTTGCAGGCTCCAGTTGAGCCTCGCCGCCGCGAGGCTGAACGCCGAAGGCGCCGGAAAGCACTGCATTTCTTGCGGCCCGACATGGGCGCTCAGCAAGGTTCCAACGCCATAAAAGAAAGGGTCGCCCGAGGCGAGGACGCAGACGGGCGAACCTCGCCGGGCAAGAATTTTTGGGATCGCACTTGCAAGCGGCGAAGGCCAGGTCATGGTTTTGGCCAGGAGCGGGCCTGCAAGCGCGAGGTGGCGGGCGCCGCCCACGACCAAATGGGCTTGCGCGAGCAATTTTCGCACGGCAGGAGTGAGACCATCGATGCCGTCTTCCCCGATGCCGATCACCGACAACCATTTATCGTGAGAAGGGGCAGTCATGGCGGCGAGAGCAAAAGTTCGGGAGACGGGCGATGCGGGTTCTCGTGCTTGGCGGGACATTCGAGGCGAGCAAGCTCGCGGACCTTCTTGCGGGACAAAGCGGCATTTCGCCCATGTTGTCGTTCGCTGGCCGCACCATGGCGCCTCGCCCGCCACAAATTCCCTATCGGATCGGCGGTTTTGGTGGCGTGGACGGCCTCCAAGCCTATCTTGAAGCCGAGCGCGTCGATGTCCTCGTGGACGCCACGCATCCTTTCGCCGGACAAATTTCGCGCCATGCGGCGATCGTCGCGGCGCGGGCGAAAATTCCGCTCGTCGTTCTGTCGCGCCCGGCGTGGGTTGCGCAGCCGGGCGATCATTGGATTGATGCCGCCGATATGGCCGCCGCCGCCGCCGCGCTCGGGCGTGAGCCGAAGCGCGTTTTTCTGACGATCGGCCGCCTGCAAATCGGGGCCTTCGCGGCGGCGCCCCAGCATTTCTATCTTATTCGCACGATTGAGCCGCTCCCGCTTCCGCCAAACCTGCCGCACCATCGCGTCATCCTTGGGCGCGGCCCCTTCGCGTTTGAAGCGGAAGACAAGCTTTTGCGTGAGGAATCGATCGATGTGGTCGTTAGCAAGAACAGCGGCGGCGAGGCGGCGCTCGCCAAAGTCCGCGCGGCCCGCCACCTGGGGTTGCCGGTTGTCATGATTGCCCGGCCGCAACAAGCCTCTGGTGCGGTCTTGCATGATCCGGCGGAAGCCATGGCTTTCATCCTTCATCATCGGGCGGCCTTGCCGCGCGGGGTATAGACGAACGGCGTGCCGCTGCGGCGTGGAACGATCCGGGTTTCGCTGGAGCCGACGATGATCAGCGTGCTCATGTCGGCGAGAGCGGGGTTGGCTGCGGCCAGCGTCTCTATAAAAATGTGTTCATCCTCGCGTCCGACCGCGCGGGCAAAAACAACCGGCGTCGAATCAGCCTTGAAGCCGCGCAGCAGCGCGAAAGCGTCATGGATGTGCTCCGGCCGCGCGGTCGAGGCTGGATTATAAAGGGCGATCACGAAATCCGCAGTTGCCGCCGCCGCGAGCCGCTTTTCCACCAGGGACCAGGGTTTGCGATTGTCGGACAGGGAAATCGCGCAGAAATCGTGTCCCAAGGGCGCGCCCGTCCGCGCGGCCGCCGCCTGCATCGCCGAGATTCCGGGGCTAACCGCGACGTCGATGTCGCGCCAGTCAGGTTCGCCCTCTTCGATCGCCTCGAAAACCGCCGCCGCCATCGCGAATACGCCCGGGTCGCCGCCGGAGACGAGCGCGACATGGCGTCCATCCTTGACCAGGCGCAACGCATGGCGCGCGCGCTCCATTTCGACCCTATTGCTGGTTTGGTGCCGGGTCTGCCCTTGTTTGGGAGGAAGCCGTTCGAGATAGGGCGCGTAGCCAACAAGATCGGTTGCATTCGCGATGAGGTGCGAGGCTTCGGGCGTGATCCATGCGTCGCCACCAGGGCCAAGGCCGACAATCCGCAATCTCCCCGGCGCAGTCATGGGCGCCTGCCTTGGCCGGGAATGAGAATGGAGGAAAAATAGGGTGCATGATCGCCGGTCTTGACGGCAAGCGGAACGATCGTTTCGGTTTTGCTGGTGCCATGTTCGACATAGATTGCAGTCGAGAGGCGTCCTGCCTCGGCGATCGCCGCGCGGATTTTCGCCAGATTGGCGCCGATCTTGATGATGACCACTGCATCGCTCGCACCGAGATGACGGACCAATGCCGCGTGCCCAAGCGTGCCCGGTAGAACGCTCAAGACGTCATCGCCCCAGGCCATCGGCGCCTTTGCCGCGCTCCAGCACCCCGACATGCCGGTGACACCGGGAACGATCTCGACGCTGAAGCGATCTCTCAACCGGACATAAAGATGCATGAAGGACCCATAGAAAAGCGGGTCGCCCTCGCAGACAAGAGCGACATCGCGGCCCGCCAAAAGGTGCGTCGCGACGGCACCCTCCGCCTTTGTGTAGAAGGTGCGCAGTTCTTGCGTATAGGCGGGGTCGCAAAAATGGGTTTCCGTCGTCAACGGATAAAGCAACGGTAATTGGAGGCATGTATCGCCCACCCAGCGATCGAGGATGGCGCGGGCTTTTCCGCGCCCGCCTTTCTTGGCGAAATAGGCAACGACCGAAACGGCACTGATAATTTTCGTGGCCTTGATCGTCACAAGGTCGGGGTCGCCGGGGCCGAGGCCGACGCCAAAGAGGCGGCCGTTCGATGAGGAAAATTTGCTCATTCGGCTTCGCTCGCGATCGCGTTTAAGGCGGCGGCGGCCATGGCGCTCCCCCCCTTGCGTCCCTTAAGGGTAATGAATGGCACGCGGGCATCGGCGATCAGCGCCTCTTTCGATTCCGTCGCGCCGATGAAGCCGACCGGCATTCCGACGATGCAGGCGGGCCGCGCGGAAGTTTCGTCGAGCATATCGAGGAGATGAAACAAGGCGGTCGGCGCATTGCCGATGGCGGCGATCGCGCCATCGAGCCGGTCGCGCCAAAGTTCGAGCGCGGCGGCGCTGCGCGTGGTGCCGAGTTTTGCCGCAAGCGATGGCACGGAAGCGGCGTCAAGGGTGCAGATGACCTCGTTCGCGCATGGCAAACGTGCCGCGATAATACCTCGCGCCAGCATTTTGGAATCGCAGAGGATAGACGCTCCTTGCCGGAGAGCGTGCCGCGCTTGCGTCACGGCCCCTTGCGAAAATACGAGACCGGCGGCGATCTCGACCATTCCGCAGGCGTGAATCATGCGCACCGCGACAAGTTCTTCATCACGCGGGAAGCGGGCGAGATCGGCCTCGGCGCGGATCGTGGCGAAGGAACGGCGGTAGATTTCCGCTCCGTCGCGCAGGTAGTTTAAGCGGCTCGATGCTTCGCTCATTGCCTCTGCAGCTCGCTCCGCTGCCCGGCGTTCCACGCCATCGATTCCAACTTTTCGCGCACCGCCGCCAGAGCTAGCCGCGTTTCGCCGCAGATACCCGCATCACGTGCGGACCCATCCACAACAAGATCGTAGCGTCCCGCATGAGCGATGAGGGTGACGGGCGTCGCCGCTTGCCGCGCGCAGCCCTTGGCGCAGCCAGAGACATGCAGCGCGACGCCGGTTTTGCACAGCCGCCGCGCGACAGGCATCAAGGTCAAGGCATCCGAGCGGGTATCGGTGGTGCCGCGCTCGCACGTCAATGCGCCGCCGCACGCCGCTATCGCCAAGCGCGCATCCTCATGATCGACGATGAATCGATGCGCGGTAAAATAGGCGCGCATGGCACCGGCTTCTTTTGGGTGCACCGAAGGCAAGATCAACGCGCGCCACGGCGTGAGCCTGATCTCGCCAGTACCGAAAATTTCGGCCGCGCGCGCCGCCGCGTCAAGCATATTTGCGTCAAGACGCCCGAACGCCGCGGCAACTCCGAAGCAGTACCTTTCGTTGAGGCGGAGCAATCCAACCGGACAAGGCTTCTCGATAGCGCCGCTCTTTCGGGGTGGACCGGGGCGCAGTCCGGCAAGCCGGGCAATCGCCCCGGCCCCGCAACTCTCGATAAGACTGCGCATCCGGCGCGGCGGTTCCGCCATTTGCGAACCGAGTCGCAGAAATGCCCGGGCGAGGCGCGAAGCAATATCGGGGATATCGTCGTCCCCGCAGAGTCCCAGAAATATTGCCTCGTTGGCGTGTCCTCCGATCCCGATCGCGAAAGGCTGTTTGCCTCCGGTCCAATCGAAGCGGATGTCGGCGGGGACAGAGCCAAGCGAAAGCGCGCTTCCATCGTTGATCAGAAAGCCGAACTTTCCCGGCAATGCGTGTAAATCCGTGTTGGCGGCAAGCGCGGCTTCAAGCGCCTTGGCGGCTCTGGACACATCGTTTCGCCCATCAAGGCCGGCAAGCGGGCTCACCAGAACGTTGCGAATGGCTTCGGCCGCCGCATTGGCGTCGATGAGGCCAAGGCCATCGAGCGTTTCGATCAGCAAGCGCAAGCTCTCGCCGCGTACTCCGCGCATTTGCAAATTCGCGCGGGCCGAAAGATCGAAATGTCCGCTCCCATGCGCGCGTCCTGTTTGCGCGATCCCGCGCATGGTGGCGGCTGGAACAACTCCGCCACTTATCCGCAGCCGCACGAGAAGCCCGTCTTTGGCTTGCATCGGCCGCCACGCGCCGGGACACCAACCTTTGCGCAATGCGGTCTCGTTGGTCATCCGGGCACCTCCCGTATCAAAGCGAGGCAGGCGTGGGTCGAGTTGCGGCGGCTCCGCCAGAAGCCTCGGGCGAGCGCCTCTTCGAAGCGCTTGGCGATGGCGCGTGCGGCGTTCGGATTGGCGTCGATGAGAAAATCCCGCACCGAAGGCGTGCCAAGGGTCGCCTCGAACAGAAGCTCGAAATGCTGGCTCGACACCGCATCGCTCAACACCGCGAGAGCATAGAGACGGTCGATCGTCCCGGCGATTTCGGCGGCGCCGCGATGGCCGTGACGCATCTGCCCGGCGATCCAGCGCGGATTGCTCGCGCGTGCCCGCACGACCCGGGCAACTTCCTCGCTCAACGTGCGCACTTTCATTGCGCCGGGGCGCGCCGTCTCGACATGATAGACGGGCGCATCGTTGCCGAGCATTTGCGCGGCGGCCGCAAAGCCACCTTCATGATCGATCATGGCGTCGGCGTCGAGAATGTCCTGCTCGTCTTGGTCCTGAACATGAATGAGCGCGTCAGCGGTCGCGACACGCTCGGCGAATGCCGTGGTCGCGACGCCATCGCCTTGCGCCCCGCGATAGGCATGCGAGGCGGCGGCGAGATAGCGCGCGCCGAGCTCACGCCGAGCGAGCGCGGGATCATCATCTATCGCCCGCGTGAGCCCGACCCCATAGACGCCGGGCGCCGCGCCAAAAACCCGCAAGGGAATTGCGGGCGCGAGCCTCCTCGCCGCCGCGAGCGGGTTCACGTCGTCTTCTTCGGCGAGTTCGCTCACTGCGCGAACCGCCTGATCGAACAAGGCGATCTGAGCCGGCAAGACATCGCGGAACAACCCGGAGATCCGCAAGGTGACATCGACCCTCGGACGCGTCAGGAGCGCGGGCGGAACGATCTCAAAGCCCGTGACTCGCGAGGATGCGTTGTCCCAAAGCGGTGTGACGCCAATGAGCGCGAAAGCCTGCGCGAGATCGTCGCCGCCGGTGCGCATGGTGGCGCTCGCCCAAAGGTCCATGACAATGCTCTTCGGCCAGTCGCCGTGATCCTGGACATGGCGGTTCAATACCTCCTGGGCCGCGCG
>DASYNQ010000341.1:0-2073 GCA_036008425.1 Methylocella sp.
GCGGTGGGATTGTCGGCGGTGCGGCCCTTGCGGAGATCCTCGATCGCCGCGTTGAGAATTTGCGGCGTGACGCCCGCCCGATCGAGAATCTTGGCGGCGTCCGTGCTTTTCTCCATGGCAAGCGCGAGCAACAGCCGCTCGACCGTGACATACGAGTCGCCTGCCTTTTGCGCGATCTTCTCGGCATTTTCGAAAACGCGCGCCGTCGCCGGGGCGAGATACAATTGTCCCGCGGCAGAACCTTGCACCTTCGGCAATTTGGCAAGCGCGAGTTCCGTGTCGCGGAGCGCGTCGCGCGGGCGCCCGCCTGCTCTCTCGATGAGCCCCGCGGCGAGTCCCTCCTCGTCGTCAAGAAGGACCTTCAAAACATGTTCGGGCGTGAACTGCTGGTGACCCTCGCGGATGGCGAGAGACTGAGCGCTTTGAACGAAGCCGCGCGTCCTCTCGGTATATTTTTCCATATTCATGACGGATATCTCCCGTTCGCGAAGCTACTTCTTACGGGCCGCCATCCGCGAACGGACGCCGGCAAGGCTGGCACCCACGGCGGCAACGCGCGGGCTCGCCGCTTTGGAGTTGCAGTTCGCGGCAAGCCGCGCCGCCCCTTGCAGCCGCCCTTTGCTAGAAATGTAGGCGAGAAATGCGTGCGCGGTAGGGTCTTGTGCCCGCGAAAGGATTCGCGGGCCTTTAGCGCGGAAGCACGATGGTGACAAAGGCCGCGAGATGCCACGCAAGAAAAATCCTCGTTCTCGCATTGGCCGGATAAAAGAAAACCCCGCGACGCGGGTTTTCTAGCTTCATCCGCTGTCACCAGCGACAGACGCGGCGCGGCCCGTAGGGCGTTGGCCGGAACCAGCAGCGGCGGCCGACTGGCCCCCAATTCCGCCGGCAGCCGCCGTAAGGGCCACGATGCCAGCCGGGTCCGCAGCCGCCCGCGATTAGTGTGACAAGCGATGGCTGCTTCAACGGGAAAAGCGAGGCCGGACCGCCCGGGCATCGAAGGAAACCACGGCGAACGTACAACCCGCCGCTACGGCAAATAATTTCGCGAGCATGGAAAAACTACCCCTCGATTTGACCGCATCCGAGGAAACTATCGTCTTCCCCGCCCGGCAAATCAAGGCAAACAACCAAACTAACAACGGGTCCGTGGCTTAATCCTGGACCGGATCGTCGGCATTTGCCTCTTCGCCGCCGTGCGGCGCCGCTACCCCCGTTTCCGCCTTGCCGCCGCGTCTGCGGCGGGGACGCGGATGAAAGTCGTTGGCCGCATCTTCCGCCTCTGGCGGACTGGCGAGCAAGGGGGAAAGTGCCTCAACGGGCGGCGCGGCGTCATGGGCTTCGGATGGCCCGCGAACCGGGGCGGTGATGAACGCCGGAAGGCCGTTGCCTTCGATGCCGGCCTCGGCCATTTGGGGTTCGGCGCGCGGATCGACTAGGATCGAGCCTTCATTGCGATAATCGCGCGGACCCCGTCCACGGTTGCCGCGGTTCTCCTGATCGCGGCCAGGGCCATTGCGTTCTTGATAAGGCCGCTGCTCCTGATAAGATTTTTCCGGGGGGGTTTGATATTCCCTGTCCCGGTAATTCCTGTCTTGAAAAGGGCGCTCCGGACGTGGCGCACGCTCCGGCCTGGTAAAACCCTGTCTGTCCCCATTGTTACGGAAAGACCGCTCCGGACCGGGTTGCGCGCGGCTTGGCTGGGGCTGCGGCATGAGGCTTGGTTGCGGCGGCGCGAAGCGCTCGGCTGGGGAAGCGAATCTGTCAGGGATGCCAGCGAAATCGCTGTCGTCCTCGGCTTCTTCCACATTGGCTTCACCGGGCTGAACCTGATAAGCGCCGGGCCCTTGTTGCGGGACTTGCTGCGCCGCCGCGATCAGCCGGAAATAATGTTCGGCATGCTGGAGATAACTTTCCGCCATGACCGGATCACCAGAAGTTTGCGCGTCGCGCGCCAACTGGAGGTATTTTTCGCCGATGTGGTGGGCCGTTCCACGAATTTTCACATCGGGGCCGCTCGATTCATAGGACCTCGTCAGAGGATTCGGTCCCTTGCGATTGTTGGGGCGGCCG
>DASYNQ010000342.1:0-6229 GCA_036008425.1 Methylocella sp.
GCAGCCGCGAGCGGCGGCGCGAGGCGATCGGCAACCGTCATCGCATCGTCGCTTCCTTGTGGCACGGGTCACGCCATTCCAGCCGCATGCCGATGGCGGATCTCTCGATTTGCTTGAAACCGAGGCGCAGGTAGAAGCGCAGCGCCGGCGCGTTGTTGGCGGAGACCGAGAGCCGCACCGGCAAGGCCGCCGCCCGCGCTTCGTCGAGGACGCCGTTCACGAGACCGGCGCCGATGCCCTGCCTGCGCCAGGAGGCGATGAGCGCGATCTCGACAATGAGCACGGCGTCCGGCGTGCGCCCGGTGACGATCCGGCCGATCGGCGCGCCGTCGTGTTCGACGATCTCGAAGCGGGCGTCCGGATAGTTCGCTCGGTAGCTTGTGTTTTGCCCGCGAAACTGCTGCCGCATCAGCCGCTCGCGAAGCGGCGGGTCGAGAGCGGCTAAATCCTCGCCCGGCGCGCGCGAGCCGCGAAAAAGGTCGAAGCAAAACTCGCTGTCCGCCGCACGCTCGGGCCGCCGGCGGATGCGGCCGGCGGCAAAGCTAGACGCCCGAGGGTCGCTGACCGGCATGGCTGTCAGAGCAGGCTGTGTCCCGGATCAGTTCCGCGACGGGTAAATTCCCTGCAACGCGATGATGTAGTTCATTGCCAGCACCGGCTGGATGTTCGGATGCGGCCCTGAGCCGCCGCTCGGCTGCACCGTCGCGGCATCGAGCGTGACCCGCGCGGTCATCGGCGGCGTGGAGTACGTGTTATACGCACTCCCTCCCCTTGCTTCAACGGTTTGGGCAAGGTCGGCCCCGCTCGGCGATGAGACAGTTCCACTGGCGGCGTTGGCGGCGACCAGATGGTTGTGCGACGGCATCTGGCCGACGGTCAGCGTCACCGTTTCCGTTCCCGTGCTCTGGCCGAGAACGTAGGGCGAAAGACCGGCCCCATTTCCCATGCCGACAGCCGCCCGGCCTTGCAAATCCGGCAGGGCGAATGTGGTCGTGCCGTTGCCGCCGTACGTCGTCCCGAGGAGCGAGAAGAGCGCCGTATTCTGATTGATGGGCAAAATCTGGCCGGCACATAAAGCCCAGCCTTGCGGCGCGAAGTTGAAGCCGACGAGCCTGATCTCTCCGAGGAATGGTTCAGCCATTGGAGTACCTCCGAAGGTGAGCCGGTGACCGGCATGGCCCGATCACGCGGTGGCGGAATATCCGCATTGGTTATTGATGTTGTGGCTTTGTCTACGCCTTCATCTAATTTCCGGAAAGGACACTGCCGACGACTTGGTAAAAGCCGGCGCTGTTCGCTTCATATAGAACGAAGAAGAAGCCGGAGCTATTTGCCCACACGACGCTGAATGGGGTGCCCGTAGGCGTTGTCGGCGCGTTACGGGTTGTATGCACGAACGTGGTAGCCGGGATTCCCGGAGCTGGATCAAAAAGTCCGGTGGAGTTATTTCCAATTGCAATAATCGTTGGCGTCGTCGTAACCCCCGGGTCCCTGTACTGCCAGAGGTTACTGGTGCCGGTGGTTACCGGCGGCGTCCCAGGTGGTTCTTGATAGTAGAGCGTGCCTTGCGCGGCCGGTAAGGTCGGCGCCGAGGGCCCTTCGTAGAAACCGAATTGGGCGGCGGGTGGACCTTGCGGCCCCTGCGGCCCTGTGGCCCCGGTCGCGCCTGTGGCCCCGGTTGCGCCCGTGGCCCCGGTCGGCCCTTGCGGCCCTGCTGGCCCCGTGAGCCCTATTGGCCCCATCGGCCCTTGCGGCCCGGCCGGCCCCTGCGGCCCGGTTGGCCCTGCTGGCCCTGTCATCCCAATCGGCCCCTGCGGCCCTTGCGGCCCTGTCATCCCTATCGGGCCCTGCGGCCCTGTTGGCCCCGGCGTTCCCGCGAGCGTAACAAGGAGTTCCATGGGATGGCTGGTTTCTTTGTTTTCCTTGCTGTTCAGCCCAATCGTTATGGTCGACGTGTTGGAGGGCACCAAAGTGAGCCCATTGTTCGCCCTCGCGCCGCTCTGCCAATCCTTGACCGCCTGGGTCACATCGATCAGCATGAAGGTTCTCGCGTCACTCGGAGCGACCGAAAACGTGAACGTCGGGGTCGGAAACATTGGCGGGGCATTGTTGGCGGTCAGCGTGCCCTCCTTCCACGCGCCGTTCACCTCGAAAATATTGATCGTGCCGGCGGGGCCCGAAATACTCACCACTTGCTGCACAAAGACGCGGAGGAAGGCTTGGGTGACCGTGGCGCCCGCGGGCAAGGGCGAAAGGTCGAAGCGCACGAATCCGGCCTGGTTGTGGCCTCCGGCGTTGCCAACTTGGATGGCTGGATTGGCGCCCAATGGTGTCAAGGGAAGTTGATCGTCGGTGTAGGTGTCGTCGGTGACATTGAGTGTCTGCGCGAAGGCGGAACTCGCGAGCGCGCCGATGAGCGCCGCGCTCAGCCCTAGGGATCGCAGGATATTGGGAAACATATGTCTGGTACGCATTGAAAGCCCCGTTGTCCGTAAGGAGATGACACCAAAACGAATTGATCGAAGTGTTCAAACCATTGTCCATAACCTTAGCCATAAAGTCAACAACGTCTTAGCTCGACTTCGTCGATGATGCCCCTTGGGCAACACGAGGCTCGCGCGGGACATCCTTGACAAGGATGTTTTCGCGCCGATTGCCGTGAAACGATTTTGGTATGATTCGAGCTTATCTTCGCTGGGCGAGCGAATCGTGATGGCGCGCCTAGCGCGAATCGCGCTTGGCCTGCATGTTCTTATTGTGCTGGCTGATCGCGCCGGCCTTGGCCGGATGGCGAAGGGTGTACGGCGGGGGGCTTTTTGGATTGATCCCTTCATTTGCCGTGCGGCCTGCGGGCTGTCGCGCGGGTTTTGATTCGCTGGTCCGTCGAAGTTCGAGCGCACGTTTGGCGCTGTCGATCAAATCCTGGCGGGCGGCTTTGGCTTGCCGGCGCGCGATCTCCTTGTTCAGACGTTGCATGGCCGCCGCGAGGACGTCACGCTTTTCCCGCGTGCCGCTATCGTCCGAGGCGGCGCGCGCGCCCTTGGGCGCGGCCTTGCCTCGCAGCTCCCGGCGCTGGCGCGCGGCAATATCTTGTGCGCGATCGCGCCGCTCGCGCACGAGCTTGCGCAGCTCCGCCAAATCCCGATCCGGCAAAAGCCCCAATGCCGGATGGTGGGTTTTTTCCACGAGGGTCGATTCATCCGCGCCGAGCAAACGGCGTTCTTGCTTTATGCTGCGAGCCATGCACAAATTCCTCCTCGAAGAGCGAAAATTCAAGCGCGGACCCAACGCTCCTTCCCCATTACCGCTGGCATCGCTCCGCCGTCAACAAACGTTCGATCTCCGCGATCGCATGATTGGTAAGGCCCGTGGGGATCCTGACTTCGGTTTCTTTCACACCTCGCCCTTGGCAAGCAATTCGGCGTAAGCATCCATGGTGATCTCGCCGCCTGCCCCCGGAACTCGTTCGCGGTCGTCCTTCGCCAGAGTCTCCTGCACGATGTCGATCCGTTTCCACGCAGGCAAAGGCGGTTCCAGGCCAGCTACGGGAACGTATCTCGACTGCTCGAGTTTGCGGTGCGGATGGATGTAGCGCGGACAGTTGACCCAGATCGACTCGACCGCCACGGCGATCAAGAACTGCGCGCGTGGACAATTTTCCAGCAATGGATGGTCGAACAGAACTTCCGCCGCCCCCTGTACGCGAAGGCGGTTCGGCGTTTCGAAATCGATGAACAACAGACCGATCTGCGGCGCGCTCATGATGTTGCCGATGGAGTAATACATTCCATTGCCGTCATAATTGGGAAACAGCAGCGACAAGGCGCTGGTGACCCGCACGAAGCCTGGCGCGCCGCCCTTGTAAGACACCGTCGGCCGGCCAGAGGCGTCGACCGTGGAGAGAAAGAACATGTCCCGTGATTGAATGAACTCCGCCTCATGGGCTTCGAATTCGCTATGGACGACGCCGTTCTCCAGCAAATCGGCGGTACGGCGCGTATCAAATTTCTCTTGCCGCGCCCGATGTTTCTCCGTGTAGAATTTCGACATGGCCTCGCTCCTCGTTCAATCGCTCGGCCCGCTTCCTCGGCGTCCCGGGCGCGGATCGCTCAAATACGCCGCTTGACTGTTCTCATATTTATGAACTGATTAAAATCGACACTCTCGACCTCATCTGCATTCGCCATTGGGAAGAAACTGCCGGCCGAGCCGACGCCAAAACAGCGCGCGCCGTCATGCTGGCCTATTTCGCCGAGTTCCACGAGATCGAGAACCAAGGTGCGGCTGACAAGCGCCCACAGATCGCCGCGCACATGGATATAGGGTTTGATGCCGTCGAAGGCGGCTTTTTCGAATCGAATTGGATGGCCGGCGCCCGCCTCGACCCAATCCTCGACATTGGTCAAAAACCGCAACACCTGTTCCGCCCCTTGATGCGCGACCGTCATTTCCACCGCTAGGAAAGGCGCGTCCTCGACTATTATGCCGACCCTCTCGACGGGCGTGACAAGAACATAGCCGTCCCGGTCCTTGCGCAAAATCGTCGAGAAAAGCCGCACGAGGGCGGGGCGGCCGATCGGCGTGCCGCAATAAAACCACGTCCCGTCGCGCGCGATCCGCATGTCGATGTCGCCGCAAAACGGCGGATTCCATTGCTCCACCGGGGGGAGCGCCCTTTGCGCCGGTCCGCCCCTGGCCGTGGCGAAGCCTTCGATATTCAACGCTGCGCTTCCCTCGCTACCCGCGCCGGGCTTTCCGCGCCTGGAAATAAACTCTTCGGCCATAATCTTTGCCCCATTGCCATGCAACAATCGAAAAGTTTTGATCGTTCGCCTCGCCGGCTATACAGCTATGATTGTAAACCGTGATATTGCCGCGGGAATAGCGGGGTGAGACGCCGCTGTTCGTTCAGGCAACAAGCCAAGGGGCGAAACCATCCATGCCGGAAACAATTACGGCCTCGCTCGAAGCCGCCGTGACGCGTACCGCCGAGGCCGCGCTGGAGCGGATTACCGCGGCGCGGAGTTCGATCGAGACCATCATCTTCGGTCAGACGGAAGTTGTCGAGCAGGCCTTGATCACGCTTCTATCGGGCGGCCACGGCTTGCTTGTCGGCGTGCCGGGATTAGCCAAAACCAAGCTTGTCGAAACCCTTGGCGTCGTTCTCGGCTTGCATACGCGCCGCGTCCAGTTCACGCCCGATTTGATGCCCGCCGATATTCTCGGCTCCGAAATCCTGGAAGAGACGGCTGGCCGCCAGCGCGGGTTTCGTTTCGTGCGCGGACCCATATTTGCCCAATTATTGATGGCCGACGAAATCAACCGGGCAAGCCCCAGAACCCAGTCGGCCCTGCTCCAGGCGATGCAGGAATATCACGTCTCGGTCGCTGGCGAACGGCACGATCTGCCGCGCCCCTTTCACGTGCTCGCGACGCAAAATCCGCTGGAGCAAGAGGGAACATATCCACTGCCCGAGGCCCAGCTTGATCGCTTTCTCATGCAAATCGACGTGGTTTACCCCGATCGCGCGGCCGAGCGCCGGATTCTCATCGAGACGACCGGCGACGCCAGCGTGGAGCCAAAATCCGCGATGAGTGCCGAGGATCTCATCGCGACGCAGCGGCTGGTGCGCCGGCTTCCGGTCGGGGAAAGCGTCATCGAAGCCATTCTCGATGTCGTCCGTCTGGCCCGCCCCGGCGAGGGCGATCCGACGGTCACCCAGCAAATCGCCTGGGGTCCCGGACCCCGCGCGGCGCAGGCCTTGATGCTCGCGACCCGCGCCCGCGCCCTCCTCGGCGGCCGGCTTTCGCCATCCCTCGACGATGTCGTGGCTCTCGCCGTTCCGGTGCTCAAGCATCGCATGGCGCTTACCTTTGCCGCGCGGGCCGAGGGCGAGACGGTCAGCGATCTCGTCACCCGGCTGGCAGCGCGGCTCGGCTGAACGATGCCCACGGTCCGGCTTCTGGAAAAAAAAGCAAGCCGCCTAGGGCGCCGCCACCAAAATCATGCGCTCGAGATGGCGCAACGACTCCCCGGCCTCGTTGCGACGGCAAGAGAAGTTGCCGCGAGCGTTTTGCATGGTGTCCATGGACGAAGGCGCGCCGGCGAGGGCGAGACTTTTTGGCAATTTCGCCCCTTCGTCGCGGGCGAGGCCGCGGGCCGGATCGATTGGCGCCGCTCCGCCAAGGACGAACGTCTCTATGTTCGCGAGCGCGAATGGGAAGCGGCG
>DASYNQ010000343.1:0-4223 GCA_036008425.1 Methylocella sp.
GGCGACCTTGTGAATGGCATGCGCGGGAAAATCGCCGCCATATTTCGCCCCCCGTTCGTCGGTGATGAGATGAACTTCCATGCCGCGCGCGGCAAGCGCATGGCTCAGGGCGGCCGCCGCAAACAAATGGCCGCCGGTGCCTCCCGCCGCGACCACAACCGGACAGCGGCCGCTCACGGAAAAGCTTCGGCCCTGGCATCCGCAAGGATCGCCGCACTCGGCCGTTTTCGCATGACCGCGATCAACAAGCCGATCGCGAGCCCCAGCGAAATGAGCGAGGAGCCGCCGTAGGAAATAAATGGCAGGGTCATGCCCTTGGCCGGTATGAGATGAACATTGACAGCCATGTTGATCGCGCTTTGAAGGCCGAAAAGCATCACCAGTCCAGCCGCGGCGAAGCGGCAAAAAGGGTCCTCGTTGCGCGCCGCCATGAACAAGCCGCGGAACACGATGAAGGCGAAAATCGCAGCGATCAGGAGGCAGGCGAGAACACCGAATTCCTCTCCCGTAACGGCGAAGATGAAATCTGTATGGGCATCTGGAAGAATGCGCTTGATTGTCCCTTCGCCCGGCCCCTTGCCGAACCAGCCGCCGGACAGGAAGCTGTCGAGCGCGGTGTCCACCTGAAACGTATCGGCCACGCCGCCGCCCGCGCCTGGATCGATGAATTTGAGGACACGGGCGCGTACATGCGGCACGAATTTATAGGCCAGCAGCGCGCCGCCCAGACCTGCTCCGCCAATGCCCGCCACCCAGAACCAATGCAGCCCGGCCATAACGAAAAGCGCCGCCCAGACCAGCGAGACAAGCATCGTCTGGCCGAAATCCGGTTGCAGAACCAAAGGAACGATGGTCACCAACAACAATAGGGCGGCAAGAAGGTTGGCTGGAACGTCGCGCCGCTTACCGGCTTCCGAAAAGGCCCAGGCCACGAGAACGACGAAGGCCGGCTTCAAGAACTCCGAAGGCTGGATGCCAAAAATCCAGCGCCGCGATCCTTTGATTTCGTGGCCATAGAGGAGCGCCACTAGGATCAAGGCCATCGACACCAAAAACGCGAAAAGCGCGACCCGGCGCACTTGCCGCGGGGAGAGGAAGGAAGCCGCGACCAGGACCGCGACCGAAGGGATCAGGAAAAGAACCTGACGGTGTACGAAGTGGAACGTCGAAAGGCCGAGCCGCTCCGCGACCGGAGGGCTTCCGGCCATCGTCAACACAAGTCCTGACACCATTAGCGCGGCCACCGCCGCAAGGATCCAGCGGTCGATTGTCCACCACCAGTTCGCCAGTGCCGAACGTTCCGCTCGCGATACCATTGTGTCCCCCTTCAGCCCGATTTTTTCGCGGCGAGCAAAGCCTCGACGAGCGCGCGAAAACGATCGCCGCGCTTCTCGAAATCGGGAAATTGATCGAACGACGCGCAGGCCGGCGAAAGAAGCACGACTGGTTCCGCGAGCTGGCTTGCAAGTGCATCGCGCGCAGCTGCCGGAACCGCTCCTTCGAGCGTGCCGCAGCTCTCATAGGGAAAGGAATCCCCGATTGTTTGCGCGAAATTCTCGCCCGCCTCGCCGATCAGATAAGCCTTGACCACTTTGCCGAACAAGGCGCGCAGCGGTTCAATGCCGCCCTCTTTCGCCCTGCCGCCGATGATCCAAAACACTCTGTCGAATGATAGGAGTGCTTTTCCGGCGGCATCGGCGTTGGTCGCTTTTGAATCATTGATGAAGAGAACCTTCCCCTTCCGGCCCACTTCCTCCAAACGATGCGGCAGTCCGGGAAAACTTCGCAGGCCTTGCGTGACGCGCTCGAGATCAAACCCGCGCGGCCCGAGCGCCGCAATGGCGGCGGCGGCATTCTGGCCATTGTGCTGGCCGCGCAATGAGGCAATTCCGGCAAGGCCGGCGATCCGGGTCGAGCGGCCTCCACTCCGCCGCATGAGACAGGCGCCATCAAGAACAATGCCATCTTCGATCGCGGTTTTGGTCACCGAAACAGATACCGTTTTTCTGCCCGCTTTCATGAGTTCGCCGACTATGCCACTGGTAAGGTCGTCGTCGATTCCGATCACCGCGAGATCGGCATTTTCCACCAGCTTTGCCTTGATCGTGGCATAATTTTCCATCGTGCCGTGGCGGTCCAGGTGATCCGGCGCGATATTCAAAAGCACGCCTACGGACGGATTAAGCGAGGGCGCGAGAGCGATCTGAAACGAAGAGCACTCGACGACATGAACGCCCTCCTGCGTCGGCGGCGCCAATGCGAGGATCGGGGTGCCGATATTGCCGCCAATCTCGACCGCGAAACCGAAGCTCCGGAAAAGATGCGCGACGAGCGCCGTCGTCGTGGATTTCCCATTCGTGCCGGTAATCGCCACGAAAGGCGAGCCCGGCGCGATTTTCTGCCGCTCGCGGCAAAATAATTCTATGTCGCCGATAATTTCCACCCCGGCTTGCCTCGCTTTCAGCACGGTCCAATGCGGCGCGGGATGCGTCAATGCAACGCCGGGCGAAAGGACGAGCGATGCAAAATTCCGCCAGTCCGCAAGCGCAAGATTTTCGATCCTGAGACCCGCCGCGCGGGCCTTCTCTCGCGCGTGCTCGTTGTCGTCCCAGACGGCGACACGGGCGCCTCCCGCGACCAGGGCCTTGGCCGTGACAAAACCCGAGTTTCCTAGTCCAAACACGGCGGCATGCTTGCCATTGAACGAAGTGACAGGCGTCATCGTCACCTCAATTTCAAGGTGGAGAGACCGATCAGCGCGAGCACGAACGCGATGATCCAAAAGCGCACCACGACTTGCGGCTCGGACCATCCAAGCTGCTCGAAATGGTGATGGATGGGCGCCATTTTGAAGACCCGCTTGCCGGTAAGCTTAAAGGAAACGACTTGCACGATAACCGATAGGGTTTCGAGAACGAAGAGACCGCCGACGATGGCAAGTACGATCTCGTGCTTGACCGCGACCGCTATAGTGCCAAGCGCGCCGCCGAGCGCGAGCGAACCCGTATCTCCCATGAAGATCTGCGCGGGCGGCGCGTTGAACCAAAGAAAGCCCAAACCGGCGCCGATCAAGGCGCCGCAAACGACGGCGAGCTCGCCCGCGCCGGGAACGAAATTAATCCCCAGGTAAGTCGAGAATATCGCGTTACCGGCGAGATAAGCGATGATCCCGAAGGCCGCCGCGGCGATCATCACCGGCACGATCGCGAGGCCGTCGAGACCATCCGTGAGATTGACCGCATTGCCGGCGGAAACGATCACAAAAGACCCGAAGGCAAGAAAAAAAACGCCGAGGTCGGCGACAAAACCATTGATCGCGGGCAGGGCGAGGCCCGTCGTGTGCGCTGTTCCGAGTTCCATCATCGCGAAGCAGGCGATGATGGCGATGGCCACTTCCAAGGCAAGCCGCCGGCGGCCGGAAAAGCCTTTTTGCGTCTGTTTCGTCACCTTCAATAAATCATCGTAGAAGCCTATCGCGCCGAAACCGGTCATGACCAAAAGCACGATCCAGACATAATGATTGCGTAGATTTGCCCAGAGTAAGGTGGAGACGATGAGACCCGACAGGATCATCAAGCCGCCCATCGTAGGCGTCCCGCTCTTCGTCAGGAGATGCGACGGCGGGCCGTCGTCGCGAATTGGCTGGCCCCTGCCTTGTTTCAGGCGCAAGGCGGCGATGATGCTTGGCCCGAAGAAGAACACGAAGAAGAGCGCCGTCGCGGTGGCGCCACCGGTCCGGAAGGTAATATAGCGAAATAGGTTGAGCGGCCCGAGAATGCTTGAAAATTGGGAGAGCCAAGTGAGCATTTCACGGTCCTTGACAACTTTGCGCGGAATTTTCCGCCGTGGCGTTTTCCTTGAGTGCATCGACGATCGCGCTCATCCGGCTAGCGTTCGATCCCTTGATAAGCACGAGGTCGCCGCCTTGAACCGCCGCCGCGACGGCCGCCGCGAGGTCGCTTGCGCGGTCGCGCCAGGCCCCTTGCAAATGACCAGGCAAAGCCTCGTACAGATGTTTCATCAGGGGACCTGCCGCGAAGACAAGATCGATGTGATTGGCGACGGCATCGCTGGCGAGTCCGGCATGCATCGCAGCGGCATTCCGGCCGAGTTCCAGCATGTCGCCGAGGACCGCGATGCGGCGTCCTTTGCCCGGCAAGGGAAGTGCGCCGGCAAGGGCGATAGCCGCGCGCACCGATGCCGGATTGGCATTGTAGCTCTCG
>DASYNQ010000344.1:0-6088 GCA_036008425.1 Methylocella sp.
CTTGGTGATGCCGGCGCGTTCCTGAATCTTGCCCTCAAGCTGTTCGCGCTTGCCGGCAATCTTGTCGAGATCGTCGTCCGTGAGATGACCCCATTGCTCCTTGATCTTGCCTTTGAACTGCTTCCAGTTTCCTTCGATGCGGTTCCAATCCATTGCAAACTCCTTTCGTTTCAAAGGTGCGGCAACATGGGCCGCCGCACCTTGCACTCCAAAACATCCTTGGGCGGTGTTGGTTCCACCGTCGCCTTGGCGTAAACAGCTAAACGGGCCTTACCCTCACATTGGGCTGTTGGTTTTCTTGTCATAGGCCGGCGCCGCCTTGAGCTCCTCTTTGGTTTGATTGAGAACCAGCCAATCCTTGCCGTCGCGCGACACAACCTTTAGGTCCTTGAAAGGAACCGCCACCTCCTTCTTGCCGGCGCCGAGAAAACCGCCGACGCCAACGACCGCGGTCGTGACGTTCCCGCTGTTATCCATGATGAGATCGGTGACGACGCCAATCTTGTCTTCGGCATTGTCGTAGACATCCGCCTTATAAATATCGGAGGCGAGCCAATGCGTGGTCGAAAGCGACGATGGCGCGGTGACCGAGCGGCCGGTCGACGTCATCGTTTCCGCCTGAGCGACGGCAAGGCTGCCGACGAGAGCAAGGACCGAGGCGGACAGAGCGAGCTTATGTAACATGGGGTTTTCCTTCCGTTTGAGCGCGCAATGATTTGCGCCGCTCTCAAACACCTGCGGCGGATCTTGGTTCCTCGCGCGAAGCCGCGCTGAATGCGGCAATCGCGGTCAATATTTCGTGATCAGGAAAACAATACCGTCCAGCTATAGGCCATCCGCATTGAGATAGCCCTCCGCCCCAGCATGGGCGGAACCGGAACGGACAGTTGCGCGTTAAAAGCGTAAATACGCCTGCAATGTAATGAAGATGACAGACAATGCGGCTGCAATGTGGCGAGAAGGAGACGGTGTTGGGGCAGAACGGCTAGCTTGGCGTTGTGGCGCGGCGGGGTTCCGCGAAGTTCGACACCCGCGAACGAATAGTAATATATCGTAACCATGGGCGGTTCCTATGAGTATGTCGACCGACGGATCAGTCTCGGCGCGCCCGGCAAGGCGTTTGCGTCGGGTGCCCACCGCAGGGCGCATCGGCACGGCATCGCACGACAGCGAGCCGCAATTCCGCCAATTGCTCGAAGCACTTCCCGCAGCCGTCTATACGATCGACGCGGAAGGGCGGATCACATTCTTCAACCAGGCGGCAGCTGAGCTCTGGGGTCATCGCCCGACGCTTGGCACGAGCGAGTGGTGCGGCTCCTGGCGGCTGTATTGGCCCGATGGCAGACCGATGCGGCACGATGAGTGCCCCATGGCCATGGCGGTGAAGGAAGGACGTCCGATCCGTGGCGCGGAGGCGGCTGCCGAGCGGCCGGACGGCAAACGCGTCCCGTTCCTTGCGTATCCGACGCCGCTGCGGGACCGGTCAGGCGCGCTGACCGGCGCCGTGAACACGTTGATTGACATCTCCGAGCACAAGCGCACCGACGAGTTCGAGCAGCGGCTCGCCTTAATAGTCGAATCCTCTGACGACGCCATCGTGAGTAAAGACCTCGATGGTATCATTAGGACCTGGAACCCGGGAGCAGAGCGGCTCTTCGGCTATACGGCAGAAGAAGTTATCAGCAAGCCTATCACGGTCTTGATTCCAATGGATCGCCACGACGAGGAATCCGATATTCTTTCGCGCCTCCGGCGTGGGGAGCGCATCGATCACTATGAAACCGTTCGCCGGCGCAAAGATGGAAGTTTGGTCGAGGTTTCGCTGACTGTGTCGCCCCTTAAGAATGCTGAAGGCAGGATCATCGGCGCATCAAAAATCGCCCGCGACATCACCGAGCACAGGCGAGCTCAGGAACAACAGAATCTTCTCCTCAGAGAGATGAGCCATCGCATTAAGAACCTTTTCGCCGTTACGAGTGGTCTGGTGACCTTGAGTGCGCGTTCCGCCCGCACGCCGGCGGACATGGCCGAGGCGGTACGGGAAAGACTGGGCGCGCTCGCACGCGCACACGGGCTCACGCGACCCGGCCTGCTGAACGGGGGCGAGAAAACCGGCCAGGACACGACTTTGCACGCTCTCGTCCAAACGATCTTCGCTCCCTACGTCGATCCGGACCGCGTCAAAGGCCACGGTTTCTTCATCATCACCGGGCCTTGTTTACCGATCGGCGGGAACGCCGTCACGAGCATTGCTCTTGTTTTGCACGAGCTCGCGACGAACGCGGCCAAGTATGGGGCTCTATCGTCTCCTGGAGGCTACATCCACATCGACTGGTCCGTGAAGAAGGACGAACTTCTGTTGACCTGGAAGGAACATGGCGGCCCATCCCTCGACGGGCCGGCGGAACATGAAGGGTTCGGAAGTTCGCTCGTGCGCCGGCTCGTGACAGGGCAGTTCGGAGGTCAGCTTTCCTACGACTGGAAACCCAAAGGCTTGATTATCCGCCTCTCGGTGCCCGTGGAACGTCTTACGATGTGAGATGAGCGGCTTTGTCATGCGAGCGCATTGAACGCTGCGATCGCGGTGATGAATCCCAGATCATGAAAAAATACCGAGGGCGAAAGTCCGGCCAAACGGCATTAATCCTTCTGGGTCCCTCGCCACTTTCGACCTGCCTGGCTCTCCGGTTTAGTCAAACGCGGCCAGCGCCTCGCGCATATGTCCAGGCAGCGGCGCCTCGACCATTAACGCGTCCTTGTTTTTGTAAAGAGGAACCGTGATCGCCCTGGCATGCAGCTGCAAGCCCATCGCCCCGCCATGCCCGTAGATGGCGTCCCCCAGGATCGGCCAGCCGAGCGCCGCGCAGTGAACTCGAAGTTGGTGCGTTCGCCCGGTTAGCGGCGCAAGCTCCAAAAACGTCTGGCCGGCCGAGCGCCCCAAGACCCGCCAGGATGTTTGCGAAGGGAGGCCCAAAGGATCGGCCTTCATCCACCAGCCGCGCCCGCGATCGAGACGCCCGAGCGGCAAGTCGATCAAGCCTTGGTCTTGCGCTGGGTTCCCTTCCACGATTGCCCAATAGGTCTTTGCGATCTTGCCTTGCTTGAACAGGAGGCCGAGCTTTTCGAGCGCCTTGTGGTGCCGCCCGAGCACCAGGCAGCCCGAGGTGTCGCGATCGAGCCTGTGCACCAGGGCGGGGTTGCGCGGCAGGCCGAAGCGCAGCGCATGGAAATAATCTTCGAGATTTTCGCCGCCTTTCGGGCCGCGATGGACCGCGATCCCGGCCGGCTTGTCGATGACGAGCATCAGCCCGTCGCGATAGAGAAGCCGCGCGGCCAACTCTTCCCCGGTCATGGCCAGCCGCGGGCGGTGACCACCCTCCGCATCTACCACCAGCCGCGCCATTTGAACCATATGATCGGGGTGAGCGCGCTTACGGCAATGATGAAAAGCCCAAATTCATAGCCATAAATCCAGTCATATTCGTGAATGTTCTTGAAGTTCATTCCCCACATGCTTGCGAAGAATGTCGGCGGAATGCCAATCACCGAGACGACGGTCAGAATTCTGAAAATATTGTTCTGATCGATGTTCGTCAGCCCCAAGGTGGCATCGAGCAAAAAATGAATCTTATCCGCTAGATGCGTCTCATAATCATTAAGGGAGGCGATGTCGCGTTGCAGGCTTTTGAGCCTTGCGCGTATGTCCGCCGCGAGATAGGGCGCCGCATTGGCCGCGACGTATGGCACCATGCGCGCCATGCCCAGCAGAAGGTCTTCGATCTTCGAGGTCAGATCGCCGTTGCGTCCGACCTTGCGCAGCACGAGGCGCAATTGCTCGCCATCCTCGCGCGGCTTGTGGCGCCGGGGGCTGGCGTGGTTCATACCAAAAATTTGCTCGGACAGGCCATCGAGATCGGCACCGGCGCCTTCCAGCACATCGGCGGCATTATTGACGATCACTTCCAAAATGGCGACCAAGGCGCAGGGGCCGCCCGCTTGCATCGGATGCCGTCGAACATTGTCCAGGACATCTTCGAACACTTTCGTATGTTCGAAACGCACCGTCAAAAGAATGTCCTTCGACAAGACGAAGCCGAGCGGTGTCAGCGCCGGCATGAAGCCATCCTTCCGGTGGATCATGGGAAGGCTGAGATAGAGCCGGTCATTTTCGCTGCGCAGCCGGCTCGACATCTCGATTTCGGAGAGCGTTTCGATTGTCGGCACTTCGATTTTGAGCGTGCGTTCGAGAAAAGCGATCTCCCGCGCATCTGGCCGCAAGGCGTCGATCCAGCTGGCCCCGGACGGAATCGTCTTGGCGTCCATCGCGACCTCGATCCCATCCTTACCGGCGGCGTGAAAGCTCAACATATGGTCTCGCCTATCGCTGAAGCGCTTATGCGGGATAGAAAACGTCGCCGGCGGCGGCTATGGCGCGCAGGGGCTCGCTCGGGCGGTAGATTGGGCCAAGGCTCGCCAATCTATCGGCAGTTTCCACAACATTTTTGAGCCCGAGATAATCCGCGTATTTGAGCGCGCCGCCAAGATAGCGCGGCAGCCCGAGGCCAAGGATGAGGCACATATCCACCTCCCCCGGCGAACCGGCGATTCCGTCCTCGACACAACGCGCCGCCTCGAGGATCAACGGCAGCATCAGGCGCGCGACGATCTCGTCTTCGCCGATGCCGGTCTTGCCATTGGGCTGCCCGGCCGCGAGCAGGCGCTCCGTATCCGGGTCGATTTCCCTGCGCGGGCGGCCGTTGGTATCGCTCTGGTATTTATAAAAGCCGCGGCCGTTCTTCTGGCCAAGGCGCCCATCGCGTAGGAGAATTTCGAGCGCCGTCTCGAAAGGCAGGTCCATGCGCGGCGCGAATCCCGCCGAGATGATCTCGACGACATGATGCGAAATATCCATGCCGATGACATCGATGAGATAGGCCGGTCCCATCGGCCAGCCGAAGGCTTCCATGGTATTGTCGATCGCTTGAAAACCGGCGCCGTCGTGAACGAGGCGCAGAAACGCGATAAGATAAGGCGTGAGCGTGCGGTTAACGACAAAGCCAGGGCAATCCACGACCACGATCGGCGTCTTGCCCATCGCGGCCGCATAGCCGGTGGCCATCGCTATCGCTTGAGGCGACGTTTTGGCGCCGCGCACCACTTCGACCAGCGGCATTTTTGGAACCGGATTGAAAAAATGCATCCCTAAAAAATTTTCCGGGCGCCGCAGACCCTCCGCCAAATCGCCTATCCGCAAGGAGGATGTATTCGAAGCAAGGATTGCGTTGGGGCTGACACGCCCCTCGATTTCGCGCAACACCGCTTGCTTGACCGCGAGGTTTTCGACGACGGCCTCGACCACCACATCGGCGTCGTCGAAGCCTTCATAGGTGAGGCTTGGCGTGATCGAGCCTATGACCGCATCGGCCTTGTCCTGCGTGAGCCTTCCGGTCGTCACCGCCTGGGCGAGCAATTTGCGCGCTTCCGACATTCCAAGGTCGAGCGCGGCCGCTGCAATGTCCTTCATGACGATTGGCACGCCGCGCGAGGCACTTTGATAGGCGATGCCGCCGCCCATGATTCCAGCCCCCGCGACGGCCGCTTTGCGCACCGGCGGCGCGTCCGTGGCATAACGGCGGATGGTTTTCTTCACGGCCTGCTCGTTGACGAAAATCGTAACAAGCGAATCGGCGGCTTGCGTCTTCGCCACTTTTGCGAAAGTCTCGGCTTCGAGCGCCAAGGCCGCGTCGCGGTCGAGACCCGAGGCTTTCTCCAGCAACTCGACCGCCAAATGCGCCGCCGGCAGATGCGGCAGGGCCTTCGCCGCCTGCGTCCGGGCATTGGCAAGAAGAGACGCGGCCTCTTCCTTGGCAAGCCCGAGGTTTTGATTCATGCGGCTCCGTCGGCCTTGCCAATCAGCCTTGGCCTCGAATGCCATTTTGAGCATTGCAAGCGCAGCCGCGCGCAATTCCTGTGGCACGGCGACGGCATCGACGGCGCCAGCCTGCAGCGCCCGCTCGGCGCTCTGCTGCGCGCCAAAAATGATCCATTCGGCGCTTGCGCTCAAGCCGCTGAGACGCGGCAGGCGGAC
>DASYNQ010000345.1:0-4138 GCA_036008425.1 Methylocella sp.
GGCCTCGGCAAGGCTGATCACCGCCGACATGACCGCTATGATCGGCATTGCCGCGGCGCAGGGAATGCTCGCCGGATACGCCGGGCTCGTCATTTCGTTTCACGCAGGCCTGCCCTCGGGACCCCTCATTATTTTGGTCGCAGGCAGTTTCTATCTCTTGGCCCTCATGTTCGGCCCGGCCGGCGGACTTCTGCGCCGCGTGAAACCAGGACGGCATTTGGAGGCCTGAACTCCCTTGAACGCGGAGACTCTCCATGGCAAATTTGCGATATGTTATAACCTTAGTTCTCGGTTGCATGAGCATGGCGAGCGCGTGGCAGGCTAAGGCGCAAGCCCCCGATAAGCTGCCGGTCGTCGCGACCTTTTCGGTTCTCGCTGATTTCGCCAGCAATGTCGGCGGCGAGAGGATCGAAGTCGCCGCGCTCGTCGGCCCGAATGGCGACACCCATGTCTATCAGCCAAAGCCGGCCGACGCAAAAGAGCTCGGCGCGGCGCGGCTCATTGTGGTCAATGGCCTCGGCTTGGAGGGTTGGATTGATCGGCTCATAAAGGCTTCGGGCGCGAAGGCACCTGTCATCGTCGCGACGAAAGGAATTAAGCCGCAGCAAATGCGCGAGGAAGGGCGCGTCGGATTAGACCCCCATGCGTGGCAATCGATCGCAGATGCCAAAATTTATGTCGCCAATATCCGCGACGGACTGATCGCCGCCGACCCCGAGGGCGCCTCGGCCTATCGCGCCAATGCGAATAGCTATCTCGGCAAGCTCGACGCACTCGAAAAAGAGGTCACGGCGGAAATCGGTAAAATACCTCCCGGGCGGCGGCAAATTATTACGACGCACGATGCCTTCGGCTATTTCGGCACGGCCTATGGTTTCCGCTTCATCGCGCCGGAGGGCGTTTCGACCGAGACCGAGGCAAGCGCCCGCGATGTCGCCAAAATCATCCGCCAGATCAAGGCCCAAAAAATTCCAGCGGTGTTTCTCGAAAATGTGACCGACCCGAGGCTGATGCGAAGCATCGCCGCTGAATCCGGCGCGACGGTTGGCGGCACGCTCTATTCCGACGCGCTTTCGCCGCCAAACGGCCCGGCTTCGACTTACGTCGACATGATGCGCAATAATGTCAGGGAACTCGCCGCCGCGCTGGCGAACTAGCGTGCGGCCTTGACGCGCGCGCTCAACTTGAAGACAAGCTTGCCGAGAAAACCCGTGGTTTTCCGCATCTGCCGCGCTACTAGGCGGCGCGCCGCGACCGGACGACCTGCTGCTGGAGTTTCGCATGGCCGAAAAAATTCCCGTCACCGTGCTCACCGGCTATCTCGGCGCCGGCAAGACGACGCTTTTGAACCGCATTCTTTCCGAGGACCACGGCCGGAAGTTCGCAGTCATCGTCAATGAATTCGGCGAAATTGGCATCGACAACGATCTCGTCGTCGGCGCCGACGAGGAAGTGTTCGAAATGAACAACGGCTGCATCTGCTGCACGGTGCGCGGCGATCTCATCCGTATCGTCGAAGGCTTGCTGAAGCGCAAGGGCAAGTTCGACGCGATCCTCGTCGAGACGACAGGTCTTGCCGATCCCGCCCCCGTGGCGCAGACCTTTTTTGTCGATGCCGATGTGTGCGGTGCAGCTCAGCTCGATGCGGTCGTCACCGTCGCCGACGCCAAATGGCTCGGCGACCGGCTAAAAGACGCGCCTGAGGCCAAGAACCAGATTGCCTTCGCCGATGTGATTATCCTCAACAAGATTGATCTCGTTGGTGCGGACGAAGTTAGCGAGATTGAAGCGCGTATCCGCGCGATCAACCCATATGCGAAACTGCACAAGACCGTGAATTGTGCGGTGGCTCTCGAGGCGGTGCTAGGCCGCGACGCCTTCGACCTCGACCGCATCCTTGAAATCGAGCCGGAATTTCTCGATGGCGAGGACAATCACGATCATGAGCATGAGCATGAGCATCACGGTCTAAAGCATTATCATGACGAAGACATGCAATCGGTATCTCTGTCTATTGAGGGTGAGATCGATCCGGAAAAATTCATGCCATGGCTGCAAAACTACGTGCAAAAGGAGGGCCCGTCGATCCTGCGCGCGAAGGGCATACTCGCCTTCAAGGACGAGCCCAAGCGCTTCGTATTTCAGGGCGTGCACATGCTTCTCGACGGCGATCTCCAGCGCGAATGGAAACGCGAAGAAAAACGCCTGAGCCGGATCGTCTTCATCGGCCGCAATTTGAAAAAAGACGAGATTACCCAGGGCTTCTTGGGCTGCGCGGCGTGACGCTTGAAGCGATGCCGCGACGTGCAAGCGCAAAAGAATAAGATCATGGCCACCGCCTCCCTAACCGTCCGTGTCACGCCGCTCGACGCCGGCGCGCCGGTCGCCGCGGCGGGTTTCCTTGGACAAGTTCCAGCGCTTGCGCTCGAAGACGGCACCGTGCTGCTCGCCACGCCCGAGGCCGAACAGCGCATCGCGGCGCATCCCGATGCTTCCATTCTTGTTGCCGTCGCGTCGGGGGACAAATTCATCACCGGGGGCGATGATGGTCGCGTGGTGGCGGCCTCCCAAGATGGCGGCGTTCAAGAGATCGCGGATGAAAAAGGCAAATGGATCGATGCGCTCGCCGCGCGTGATGATGGCTCAATTGCCTGGTCGAGCGGCAAGAATGTGCGCTCGCGCGATCCCGCCGGCGGCATAAAATCCTTTATCGCGCCATCGAGCGTGCGCGGGCTCGCCTTCATGCCAAAAGGCTACCGGATCGCGATCGCCCATTACGATGGCGCGACCTTATGGTTTCCGAACTCCGCCGCGCCGCCGGATCACTTCAAATGGAAAGGCTCGCATCTTTCCATAACGGTTTCCCCGGATGGGCGTTTTCTCGCGACGTCCATGCAGGAAAACGCGCTGCACGCCTGGCGCGTCGCCGACAAGAAGGACATGCGCATGAGCGGTTATCCGGCGAAAACGCGCTCGCTGTCATGGTCCTTCGATGGCCATTGGCTGGCGACATCGGGTGCGGATGCCGCGATTATTTGGCCATTCAGGGACAAGGACGGCCCGATCAACAAAGCCCCGCTCGAATGCGGCGTGAGAGACGCCAAAGCCACCTGCGTCGCGTTTCACCCAAAATCGCTTGTCGTGGCACAGGGCTATGAGGACGGGCTTCTGCTACTTTGCCGGATCCCCGACGCCGCCGAAATTCTGGTGCGCGCGGCGCCCGAGGGCGGGGGGGCGATCAGCGCGCTCGCCTGGGACCGTGCGGGCGGCAGGCTGTTGTTCGGCGCGGCTGACGGCGCCGCGGGTCTCCTCGACATGCCCGCTTGAGCCAGTTTCCGTGGATGGAAAACCACGCATTTGCGAGCTTGTGCGCTATCGCTGGCAAGGCGTCTTGCTCCGTCGGCTAGTCTCCGTCCTCTTCAAACCCTTGTCGCTTGGTTTGAATTAGTTCTGAGCGCCTACGCTGAATTGCTTCATATGGGCCAACGACGACATTTTCAATCAGCCAGTCCAACCGAATAAATTCTGCACCTAGCTGCCCCAATGGACGGAATCCTATGAAAGATTCTCCGTCTTCAGTTGATGTTTCCTTTCCCACCGGTAAAACCTGCCAAGGCCTTTCATGATTGCGCGTAACCTCAATTTTTAATCTGAAAGGTGAGAGCACGTCATTCACGTGATCTATATTAACAGAGATAAAAATTACAAATTCTCCATTGTAAAAACGAAATAGAGTTTCTGGGTCGCGGATTGATAACGGAAAAGGATAGTAAGCGAGACGAACAGATTTCATATCATTAACACTCATAAAATAGCGGGCCGCTCCGCAAAAACTCCGTTTTAACACTTGTTCCATGTTGTTCGTGTCACAAGCACAATCCAAAAGAATATAGTGTAGTCCAGGCTCAATTTCTTCAACGCAAACTTCACCATGACGAAGGTTTGACGCCAGTTTAGTAATGACCTCAAAATGATACTCTGGAAACGTTTTGACAGAAATTCTCTCAAATGTTCCGCCCGCGACACTACGTTTATCGGTTGATAAATATTCGTGGATTTCCTTCATTGCAGTTTCCTGACGTTTTGCACGGGCTTTATTTCCTCCGCGCCCACTTTTGGCCTCTATTAAAAAAAATGG
>DASYNQ010000346.1:0-4740 GCA_036008425.1 Methylocella sp.
CTTAAATCGACCTTTGAGTCAATTCTGCCGGCACCCGCTGCTGCAATCGCAGAGCCGGAAAACGTCCTGCCGATGCCGAGACGAGCCGTTCCCCAACTTGCTGAGATCGCACCTTTGCCAATACCGCGTCCCGCCGAGTTGGGACTGCCGGCAAGCCGTAGCCCCTCTCCTGCGGGCCGCAGGTTAGCGCAACAGAACAGAAAGACCGTTTTCCCGCCCACGCTCGCCGATAATCGCACGTTTTTCGAGAAGCTTTTTGGCATGCCGCAACCTTCGGCGCCTCTCCTCGCATACGCGGCTCCGGAAGGTGGCGTTCTTGGTAATGCACGAAGTCTCACATCCAGCGCGCCGCCCCGCTACGATCGATGGGCGGCCGTTTATAATGTCGCGGCGCATACTGTCTACTTGCCCAATGGAAAGAGATTGGAAGCGCATTCGGGCCTCGGCGACAGGCTGGACGATCCGCGTCACGTCAACGAACGAACGCGCGGGGCGACGCCGCCGAATGTCTATGAGCTCGAGCCGCGGGAGCAGCTTTTCCACGGAGTCCAAGCGTTGCGCCTCAAACCCGTTGGCGGCGGTGACATCTATGGACGGACAGGCCTTCTCGCACACACCTACATGCTCGGCCCGAACGGTGATTCGAACGGATGTGTGTCCTTCAAGGACTACAACGCATTTTTGCAGGCGTTCCAAAATGGCGAGGTTAAACGTCTGGTCGTCGTGGCTCGCTAAACTAAACGCCTAAACTATGTCGCCGACACGAGGAGTGAGAGCGCGTTATAACAGCGACTATCTCGAACTTGGCGGTTTCCAGATTATACATCGCACCGGCCATCTTTATAGCGTCATTTGACTTCATTTCAGCGAGCATGGGGGTGTCCTTGCGAATGTCGGCTATCGTGATTTCCACATTCTTGCGCGCGACAGCTTCAACAAACGCGTAATTCTTCGATGTCCTTTCGCCGGTATACGTCGTCACTGCCACTGCCGGCTTAATTTTTGCCAACAAGCCCGTGAGATTGCCGAGTTCGGCGTTGTCGATAGCGCCCTTAATCGCGCCGCACTCCGTATGGCCCATGACCAGAATCACCTTGGCTCCGGATAGTTTGCAGGCGAACTCCATACTGCCAAGGATGGCGAACTTTGGCAGCAGCGGCTCAATCGTCGGCCACTGCCGATCGTTCAGCCAAAATTCCCCAGCCATGATTCAAGCTCCACAGTTCGAGCTTGAATCATGAGACAATCACCTTTTCAATGTGTTAACTGAGATCCCAAGGGCGATCGTTTTCTTGAAGACCTGGCCATTGCCAGGCTCCAGTCTATTTGGCGAAACATTTGAAATGAATTTTTTTCAGCGCTTTACCTTCCTGTTCTCAGCCCCTGCCTTCGACGCTGAAGATCTCGAAGGCATGCGTGTTCAACAGATCATCACGGCGATCGAGCACATGGGCTTCCAAGTGGTGAAGGCGCGTCGCTTGGAAGATGCGGAAATTGCCGTGCAAACGGACGCCGCGATCGGCTGCATAATCGTGGATTGGGGCAAGAAAGGTCTTGAGGGAAAGCCTGCGGCATTAATAAATCTGATGCGCAAGCGCGGCCTCGACATGCCGATCATTATACTGGTGCGGCGCAAGCGCTTCGAGGACATTCCTGTGGAGGTCCTTGACTTCATCGACGGCTATGTGTTTCTCGCCGAGGAATCTCCAGAATTCATCGCCAAGAATCTCGTCAGCCGGTTGAGGCAATATGCCGAAACCCTGAAGACGCCTTTTTTCGGCGCGCTCGCCGATTATGCCGAAGAAGGGAATCAATTGTGGACATGTCCGGGGCACAATGGCGGTGTTTTCTACAGCCGTAGCCCAATTGGCCGCATCTTCATGGAGCATCTTGGCGAGGCGATCTTCCGCGATGATCTCGACAATTCGGTCCTGGAGCTTGGCGACCTCTTAACTCATGAAGGCCCGGCCCTCCAGGCGCAAAAGGAGGCGGCCGCGATTTTCGGCGCCGAAAAGACCTATTTCGTGCTCAATGGAACATCCACGTCGAACAAGATCGTTCTTTCTAATCTCGTCGCCGAGAACGATCTCGTGCTGTTCGATCGCAACAATCACAAGGCGGCGCATCATGGTGCGTTGCTCCTTGGCGGCGGCATCCCGATCTTTCTGCCAGCCGAGCGTAACGCCTATGGGTTGATCGGGCCTATTCAACACGCCTCGCTGGACGAGACGGCCATACGTAAACGAATCCGCGACAATCCGCTGATCCAAGACCCCGAAGCCTGGCGCCGCGAGCGGCCATTCCGTGCCGCGGTCGTTGAGCAATGCACGTATGACGGAACGATCTACGGTGCCGACGAAATCGTCGCACGGATCGGGCATCTGTGCGATTATATACTATTCGACGAAGCCTGGGCAGGCTTCATGAAGTTCCATCCAATCTATCGGGGACGCTTCGCGATGGGGTTGGCGGTGCTCGACGCGAAATCACCTGGTATCGTCGCCACGCAATCGACCCATAAGCAGCTCGCTAGCTTCTCCCAGGCCTCGCAAATCCATGTTCGCGACCGACATATCCGCGGGCAGAGGCGCCGTGTCGAGCATCGGCGCTTCAACGAAGGCTTTATGCTACATGCTTCTACCTCGCCTTTTTATCCTCTTTTCGCCTCACTCGACGTGGGCGCGCAAATGATGAAAGGCCGGTCCGGCGAGGTCTTGTGGGATGATACGATCAGGCTCGGAATCGAATTGCGCAAAAAGCTACGCGCAATCCGCTCCGAGTTCGAGGAGAAGGAGAAAGACCCACTTCGCCGTTGGTTCTTCGATCCTTTCGTGCCGGACAGCGTTTCGATCCCCGATGCCGCCCGTCAAGGCGCGACGCACAACGTTGCCTGGGAGCGTGTGTCGACCGATCAATTGGCGCGCCATGCGCAGTTCTGGGAATTGTCCCCCGGCGCCGCGTGGCATGGCTTTGCTCAGACCAAGACTGGGTTTGCGATCACCGATCCCGCCAAGCTCACTTTGTTGACGCCGGGATTCGATCGCAACACGGGCGCTTATGAGCCACACGGCGTACCGGCGCCGATCGTCGCGCAATATCTGCGCGAGAATCGCGTCGTGCCAGAAAAGAATGACTTGAATTCGCTCCTATTCCTCCTCACACCAGGCGTCGAATCCAGCAAAGCAGGCACGCTCGTCAGCGCTCTTGTGGCTTTCAAACGCCTTCACGACGACAATGTGCCGCTCGCCGATGTCATGCCGGAATTTGTCATGCGGCGCCCGACCCGCTATCGAGGCGTGCGCTTGCGGGACCTTTGCGCCGACATGCATGCTTTTTTTCGTGAAGCTAATGTCAGCGCCTTGCAGAAGGCGCAATTTTCTCCCGAGCATCTTCCTGAGATGGTCATGACGCCGCGCGAGGCCTCCCGTCATCTCGTGCGCAACAATGTCGATTATCTTCCGATCGATGAGATCGAGGGACGCATCGCGACAACGCTCTTCGTCGTTTATCCGCCCGGTATCGCGACGATTGTGGCCGGCGAAAGACTTTGTGAAAGGGCGCGGCCGATGATCCAATATCTTAAAACCTTTGAACGGAGCGCCAATATTTTCCCCGGGTTCGAAGCCGAGATTCAGGGACTTTATCGCGAGGTAGACGAATCCGGCACGATCCGTTTTCATACCTATGTCGTGCAAGAATGAATCGAAGGATTCAAACGAGCCGGTGATGGCGGTCCCCGAAGCTGCGAATCGACACGGAAACGATAAGGCGGCCCATGTCGTCGTGCGATCCTCGCGTGACGAGGACGTCGACGCGATGGTTGCGATCTATCTTAATCATATCCGGGTTGGCGTCGATGCGACGGGAAGCTATGGATTCGACGCACCGGAACTCACGGACCTCAGGCAGCGGCGTAAGAACATGCAGAAGCATCGGCTGCCGCATCTTGTCGCCGACCGGGACGGGAGAGTGATTGGCTACGCTTATGCGGTGCCCTTTCGCAAGAGGCCGGCCTATCGTTACGTCGTCAAACATTCGATCTATGTCCACTCTGACCATCTGCATTCGGGCATCGGCCGGTTGCTTCTGCCCAAGCTCATCGACGCTTGTGCCGCGTCGGGATATCGGCAGATGATTGGCTATATCGATGCTTCCAATCGTCCCTCGATTCAATTGCACGAATCCTTCGGGTTCCGGCAGGTGGGTTATCTGCCGTCGATCGGATTCAAATTCGGCCACTGGACGGATTCGGTGATCATGCAGCGTTCGCTCGGGCCGGGGGCCACAAGCCAACCTGAAATGTGGCTGTAATTCCAGTTAATTGTGGAAAGGCGCTTCGTTTGTTTCCTATCGGCGCTGAAGATTGACCTTAAGCTGCCAATTAGTCTCACCAAATGAATGCCGGGAGTTGGCGCATCCCGGAATGCGGCACTCCCCTAGCGACGGCCGCTTACGGTTCCAAAGCGGACGCTGGAAAGTTGTCCAAGCCCACGTTCATGAGTTCACGCCTTATGCGGCATCTTGTGCGGCCAGCTGCATCGCCCGAACGTCTTCCAAGACGCGCCTAAAATCAGGCTGCGGCGCAAGGCACATAGTTCTATGGGCACCTCGAAAAATATTCGCTTGAGGCGGGACGATCGGCGATTGAGGTCGCCGTGGTGTCGGTTTCCGGTTTAATGGGCGCCGGCCTTTCATCGAGGCTATTTGAAGCCGCTACCCGCGCAATCGGGAAGACGATTT
>DASYNQ010000347.1:0-2395 GCA_036008425.1 Methylocella sp.
CGCGCTGCATAAGGCGCATGAACTCAAATTTCCGCTGTCGCGCATCGTCGACGGCTTGGCTTCGGCGCCGCTTTCGCCGCCGCATCCCGACTTCATTCAAGCCATGGGACGCACCAACGACGCAATCATCTATGGCGGCCAGGCGCATCTTTTCGTGACCGGACCCTCCGCGGCGGCAAAGGCGCTGGCCGAAAAGCTCCCAAGCACGACTTCGCGCGATTATGGCCGCCCCTTCTCCGAGGTGTTCAAGGCCTACAAAGGCGATTTTTATTCGATCGACCCGATGCTGTTCAGCCCCGCGCGCGCTATCGTGACCGCCGTTGAAACCGGCGAGACCTTCCACGCGGGCGGAGTCGATCAAGCATTGCTCGATGTCTCCTTTGGATAGGCTGCACGCGGCCCGCAAAGCCTCCGGCGAACCCAAAATCGCTCTCGCCGTGGACCTTTACGATTGGCATGCGCGGGATCTCACGGCGGCTTTCGCGCGCGCGGGCGCGATTGCCGTGCCGATCCGGCTGTCACAATGCGGATTCGATACGCGGCGCCGAGGCGGCCTCGTCATTCCGGGCTTTGGCGCGGGTTTGCCGGATGCGATGTTTGTGCGCGCGATTGGATCGGGCAGTTTCGAAAGCGTGACCCTGCGCCTTGACGTGTTGCACAGCCTTGGCGCCCTCGGTGTGCCGGTTTTAAATTCTGCGCGAACCGTGGAAATATGCGTCGACAAGGCCGCGACGAGTTTCGCACTCGCCCGCAATTCGATTCCGACGCCTCCGACCTGGACGGTCCAATCCGAACAGGCCGCGCGCCAGATCGTGCGGCGCGAGGCGGGGCGCGGCCCGCTTGTTTTAAAGCCGCTGTTCGGCGCGCAAGGATACGGCTTGAAACTGATCCGGCGCGACGACGATCTGCCGCCGGTTGAGGCCGTGGACGGCGTCTATTATCTTCAGCGATTTGGCGCGGTCGAAGGCGATGGCTTTCGCGACCTCCGGCTGTTCGTATCGGATGGCAAGGTCGTCGCCGCGATGACGCGCCATGCGATCCAGTGGATTACCAATGTCAAGCTCGGAGCGCGGCCGGAATGGTTCGAGCCGGATGCCGGAACGATCGATCTTGCGTTGCGCTCGGCGGCGGCGGTCGGCGCCGATTTCGCCGGAGTGGATATGATTCGCGATGCGGCGGATACTCTTCAGGTTCTTGAAGTCAACAGCATGCCAGGCTGGCGCGGCTTGCAGAAGGTCGCGCCGTTTTCCATCGCCAGCCGGCTGGCCGCCGGCCTCTTGACCCGAATTGGACGGCCGGGTGCGGAGGCCGCCTGGTGAACGAAATCGCCGAGGCATTCATCGCCGCATGCCGCGACGAGATCGAGGCGCCGAAGCCCGGCAATGTCCATGTTTTCGCCGATGGCCACGGCATGACGGCTCATGATTTCTTGCGCAGCGCCGAAGCCGCCGCGCCCGCCTTGAGCAATTCCGCGTCGCCGGTCGGCGCACGCATTCTTGCCGCCGTGGAGGCCACCTTCACGGCAGTCGGGATGAACACTAATCTCGGCATCGTTCTCCTGTGCGCGCCGCTCGCCGCCGCCGCGCAGAGAGGCGGGGACCTTCGCGAGAGCGTGAGACAGACGGTTGCCGGATTGACCCGCCTGGACGCCGAATCCACGTTCAAAGCCATTCTTCGCGCGGCGCCCGCGGGGCTCGGCACGGCGTTCCGCCATGATGTCCGTGGCCCGGCCGATGGCACGCTTTTGGAGGCCATGCGCGAAGCCGCCGGAAGAGACCGGGTCGCTTTCCAGTATGCCTCTGATTTCACAGACATATTCGAAACCGGGATGGGCACGATTGCGACGGCGCGGGTCAGCGGGTGGCCGGCGCCCTGGCCGGTGGCCGCCGTCTATCTGGCATTTCTCGCGGGCTTTCCCGACAGCCACATCGCGCGCAAAAATGGTCCGGAAGCAGCAGCACGCGTTCAAATTGAGGCACTGGAAGCGCGAAAACGATTCATGAACGCCGCAAATCCGGCGGAAACGCTTCAAGATCTCCTAAGTTTCGACCGGCGTCTCAAGGCCGGCGGGCTAAATCCGGGAACAAGCGCGGATCTCACCGTCGCGAGTGTTTTCGCGGACCGCCTAACTCGCATCTTGATCAACCGGCGCAATAATGGTTGAGTGCTTGGCGGTGGAAATCTCCACCGCCATCCGGCCCAACCGGTCCGGCCAAATGCCAGACGTTGACAATAAGAAGCTTCGTCTGCATGTGTCGAGCGCCTGCGACGGCAAATCGGAGCGGGTTTCTCCAGGGAGGATTTAACTATGGGGCTTTTAAGCATGGCCAAGATCAACAAGCTCTGCGTCGGCGAATCGCTCGTCGGTGACGGTAACGAAATCGCTCACATCGAC
>DASYNQ010000348.1:0-5418 GCA_036008425.1 Methylocella sp.
GTCTCGACGCTCAAGCACGCGCATCATGCTTTCGACGTGGATCAACCGGGCAAGGATTCCTATCTCCATCGCGAGGCCGGCGCGCGCGAGGTCCTCGTCGCCTCGTCCCGGCGCTTCGCGCTTATGCATGAATTGCGCGGGGCCGAAGAGCCCGGCCTTGCCGAACTTCTGCGGCGCATGAGTGCGGCCGATCTCGTTCTCGTCGAGGGCTACAAGCGCGATGCGCACGCAAAAATCGAGGTCCATCGCACGGCGAACGCGAAGCCATTTCTCTACCCAGAGGACCCAACGATCGCTGCGCTCGCGACCGACGCGGCGGACGGTCTGCCGTTACATTTGCCGCACGCCCATCTTGACGACATCGCGGCCATCGCGAGCCTGATCCTCGCGCTTGCCCGGCCTATTGATGAAACCGTTTCGCTCCTTGCCAAGGGGTGACAGTGATCCCTGAAACACGATCCAATCGCTCTGAATCGATTTCCGGCTGATCAGATTGCCTTATCGCCCTGCCTTCCTCGTCCCGCTAAACGTACGGAGAATTACCATAATGAGCGAGACCGCGCCCGCCGCTATCGACCTTCCCCGCCACGGCGCCTTGCGGTTCATCGTGTTGCTTGGCGTCGCCGATCTATTCGCCGACATGACCTATGAAGGCGCGCGCAGCGTCACCGGCCCTTACCTTGGCGTCCTCGGAGCGACCGCCGCGACCGTCGGCCTTGTCGCGGGATTTGGCGAGTTCCTCGGTTACGCATTGCGGCTTGTCTCGGGCTATCTCAGCGATCGCACCGGCGGCTATTGGCCGATTACGATTGTTGGCTATGTCATCAATCTCTTCGCCGTGCCGCTCCTTGCGTTGACCGGCCGCTGGGAGCTTGCGGTTTTCCTGATCGTCGCCGAGCGGGCAGGCAGGGGGATCCGCGTCCCGGCGCGCGACGCGATGCTGTCGCACGCGGGCAGTCAAACCGGGCTCGGCTGGGGTTTTGGCCTGCACGGCGCGCTCGATCAGACGGGCGCCATTCTCGGGCCTCTGTTCGTCGGCGCCGCGCTTTATTTGAAAGACGACTATCGGGGCGCGTTCGCTATATTGGCGATCCCCGCCGTGCTCGCGATGATGGTGCTCTTCGCCGCGCGCCATTTCTATCCGCGTCCGCGCGATCTCGATGTGGCGCCCCCCGATTTGACGGCTGGCCATTTGCCGCGCCGGTTCTGGGTCTACGCCGCCGCCGCGGCCTTGATCGCGGCGGGCTATGCCGACTTTCCGTTGATCGCATTTCATTTCAACAAGACCGGCTTGATCGCGCCGGTTTGGATCCCCGTTCTTTATTCGCTCGCCATGGCGGCCGACGCGATGGCCGCTCTCCTCCTCGGCCGCCTGTTCGACCGGATTGGCATCGGCGCGATGATCCTGGCCACTTGCGCCTCGGCGCTTAGCGCCCCTTTCGCTTTCCTTGGTGGCCCGGCTGCGGCGATGACCGGCATGGTGTTGTGGGGCATCGGCATGGGCGCCCAGGCATCGGTGATGCGCGCGGCAATCGCGCCGCTCGCGCCTCCTTCGCAACGGGGCACCGCCTATGGCATTTTCAACGCCGCCTATGGCCTCGCCTGGTTCGCCGGGAGTAGTTTGCTCGGCGTGCTTTACGACTGGTCCGTGCCGGCGCTCGCCGCTGTCTCCGTCTTGCTGCAAGGCGCGGCCTTGGCGATTCTGTGGCGGGTCTGGCAGTCCGCGCCTGTTCGGTGAGTGGGGAACGGCAACTGAAAGTCGGCAAGTTGCAGCTTGCCGGATGCAAGCGAAAGTGTTTCCTCGCCTTGCCACGGTTTGATTTTTTGCCTAGGACTGAGCAACCTCAAAGGGGGGAGGTTCCCTGGCACCGCCAAAGAGGCGGATGACGTCTGCCGCCCGTAATGATGGGGGAGGATTTTTGCGTGCCCGCCAATCACTGCGGTTTTGACTGCTCTTTTTTCCTGCCATTTCCCGTCCCCGCGCATGACAGTCCCCAGCAGGCATGGCCTCGATCCCAGATGGATCGCCAGGACAATTCATGACCGGTGTCTGGGCGCTTGCCGCACTGTGGTTTGGTCTTGCGCTAATCGCGAGCCTGGTCTCGATCTGGTTCCGTGGCTCGACTGCCCTTACGGAGATCATCATCGGAATAGTCGCGCAATTAATAATCGGCGCCATCATTGGCTCGGGAATGCTCGGCGCCAATGACATCTGGGCAAAGTTTCTCTCTGGCAAGGGCGTGCTCGGCGCCGATGACATCTGGGTAAAGTTTCTCTCCGGAGCGGGCGCGATCCTCCTGACGTTTTTGGCGGGCGCCGAACTCGATCCATCGATTTTCAAGCGCAAGTGGAAGGAAGCCACCACGGTCGGGCTCGCGAGCTTCATTTTACCATTTCTCGGAAGCGCGGCGGCAGCCCACTATGTTCTCGGATGGGAGGTGATGCCGAGTTGGCTTGCCGGGATTGCCATGTCGACGACTTCGGCGGCCATCGTATACACCGTGACGCTGGAATTCGGTTTCAATACAACCGAGTACGGCAAAACGATCTTGGTCGCTTGCTTCGTGACCGACCTCATGTCAGTCGGCGCGCTTGGCCTCATTTTCGCTCAGTTTACGATAAAAACCTTGATATCCCTCGGGGTTGCCGCCGTGGTCTTGTTCGTTCTTCCGTGGCTCACCCCTCGCCTCTTCAAGCGGTTTGGAGGCCGGCTTTCCGAGTTCGAGACAAAGTTTCTGCTTTTTTGCCTTCTTGGAATGGGAGCGTTCGCCGACTGGGCCGACAGCGAAGCGGTGCTCCCCGCCTATCTCGTTGGAATGGTGCTTGCCGGAACCGTCGGCAAGGATCACGAGCTAATCCGGCGTCTGCGTACGCTGACTTTCGGATTGATGACCCCATTCTATTTCATCCTAGTGGGCACTTTTGTTTCGATTCCCGCGCTTATCGCGGCGCCAGCTGCTTTCACTTTTTTTCTTATTGTCAAACTCGCGACCAAGTTCGTTGGCGTTTTACCAGCAATGAAGCTCTTCGGCTCGCCAAACAAAGAGGCAATGTACACGACCCTCCTGATGTCGACGGGGCTCGGCTTTGGGACGATCGCATCCTTGTTCGGCCGGTCGCATGGGATCATCGATAGTAGCCAGTTTCAACCTTGGTGGCGGCGATCATCGGAACCGCGATCATCCCCACCTTTGTCGCCAATACATTCTTTCTGCCAACCCACTTGTTGCCTGGGCCGGAACCGGAAATCGGGCCGTCACGAACGAGTGGCGTGCTCGGCAAAATCCTTCATGCCAACGACGGATCGGAATATGCGTTTCACGCGCTGGGGGTGGCGCTTGCGATAGCGAAGCAGAACGAGTCGGAGCTGCACATGGTGTCGGCCGAAAAGATCGGCCATTTGCCTGAATTCACCGAAGAGGTGAGAGAGGAGACCGCAACTGCCTCCCGGCGCATCCGCGGCGTCCTTCAACGCGCACGCGCGATGGCGGAAGAAAGCCATGTGAAGCTGCACACCCACGTCGTGGCGGGGCATCCGGTGCGGAGCATTGTTGACCTCGCGGCCGAACTCAACGTGGAATTGCTCGTGATCGGGGCGAAAGGTCATTCTACATGGTACGAGCGAATGGCCGGGAGCCGCGCGGACCGTATCACGCGACTGGCACGGTGCCCGGTGCTTGTCGTGAAGTGATCCGGGAGTCCCTGCCGGGGCTCGCTGCTATCTCAGTCCTGCTACAAATCGCCGCGCTGGCGCTCCTTTGGCGGGTTTTATGGTCACCGCCGCAGCGGCCAGCAACCCGAGGGGGTTGAGAGGAAATGCCGCCGATTGTTTAGGCATCATCCGCACTTTTTTGGATAATATCATGCGAGAAAACAAATTCAAAGGCGGATCATCACCGAAAGCACTCATGAAGCCGCGTTACTGGTTCTCCGGTTCCAGGGTAAACCATTCGTCAACTTTTCCGAGACAGACTGTGATGATTTTCGTCCTCGTCACCGGCGAAAAAATCTGATAGTCTTACTGTCGCTTGATTCTCCATTAGAATCGATCATCGAAAAAAGGGGATGGGGTTCCCCAAAATCGCCGAAGTGGCTGATGACTCCTGCCGTGCAACAGCAACGAGCGGGAGTTTTTTTGTTTATCCGCCGGGAAGTGCGCTTTTCCGAGTTCTTTCGCACAGATTCGCAACCGGCAAGCATGGTCTTGATCCGGCGGATGGTGCGCGACGCTCGCCGGGCTCGACCGTGCACGATAGACGAACGACCCCTTAAACTGACAGGATAAAAAAACATGACCAGTGTATGGGCACTTGCGGCACTGTGGCTGGGCCTTGCCATGGTTGCGACCCTTTTCTCGATTTGGCTGCGCATCTCGACGGCATTGTCCGAAATCGCGGTCGGAACGATCGCTCAATTTATCTTTGGCTTGGGGGTGCTCGGAACCGGCGAACCCTGGGTCAAGTTCCTCTCAGGGATAGGCGCGATTGTCCTGACGTTTCTCGCCGGTGCCGAACTCGACCCGAAAGTCTTCAAGCTCAAATGGAAAGAGGTGGCCGCGGTCGGGCTCGCCGGATTCTTGTTCCCTTTTCTGGGATGCGCGGCAGCGGCTCATTATTTGTTGGGATGGCAGGTCATGCCGAGCTGGCTTGCCGGAGTTGCCATGTCGACGACTTCGGTGGCCGTCGTGTACGCCGTGATGCTCGAATTCGGCTTTAATACAACCGAGTATGGCAAGACGATTTTGGCCGCCTGCTTCGTGAATGACCTTGGAACTGTCGTGGCGCTGGGCCTGATTTTGCGCCGTTTACGGTAAAGACCGCGATATTTCTTGTTGCCGGTATAGCGGCCATCGTGTTCGTGCCATGGGCGACGCAGGGCTTGTTCAATCCATGCTTATCGGGATGCTTGACATGACGCGCCCCGAGGCGTTAGCATCCGCTGCATGTGGGCAAAATTGGCTGCGATCTATAATCGAGCAAAAAGCGCTAACGCTGCTTTTTCTCTTGCTGATCGCGCGTGGCAAGGTTTTTTGCTCGTCACAGGGCTTTCTGGGGCTGGCATGTTAGCGTGGATGAGCACCACGTGGCGCTGGTATTGGGCCACGTTTTCATGGGCTGGGGTCGCGATTGCGTTTCTTATCTCTTGGATTGTGCTTACGGCTGGGTTCTTTTTTAGTGGCCTGGCAATGCGTGCGTGGCGAAACGAGAAATCGAGAGCACCTACAGGAGGCAACACGCGGGAGGCTTTAGCCTGTCATCCACTTACCGTCGCGCCAACATTGTGCGACGCGATTGTTGCCGCGGGAAACCCTAGCGGTAAAGCCCCAGAGTTCCGCGCCCGCTTCGCTCGGAATGGTCACGATGCATCTTTTTGGATTGAATACAGCATGTGCACTCCTCACGGATGGACAGACATGAG
>DASYNQ010000349.1:0-2370 GCA_036008425.1 Methylocella sp.
CAGGGCGCAGAACACGCCGAGCGAATTGCGCCCGAGAAGGCATAAAAAGCCGGGAAGACGCGGGATCCCCTGGCCGATGATTTTGAAGCTGCCGCCAAAAATCGCGGTCAAGGCCAGACTATGAATGAGCCGTGCCGGCGACTATTAATCCGTCCATAAGTCTGTTCATATTCATGCGGCCTATTTGAGGGTGGGCTTTTGAAAGGCGGAGAGGATTTTTCGCGCGTCATTTTGCGGCTCACGCATCGCGCGGCGAATCTTCTTTTCGAAATCTTCCTTAGCGGTCACCACCATGCGGCTGGCCGCTTTCCCGGGCTTGCAGAGCAACGCGCCGGTGTTGCGGGCTGGCCATAAGGCGGCGGAAAGAAAGCGCAATTTCCCACCAGGTTCTTCGCCCGATGAGCCGAGCCACGATCGACGATCAAAGAGATTTCGCGCGCCGCGTACTTGATCAGGCCGGCGCCTGAAATCTCCAGTCCAGGCGTTTACAGCCGAAGGGAGTGATCGCGACCCCACCCTCCAAGACGCCCGTCCAAGCCGCGACGCCGCCCGCGAAAGCCTCGATCCGCGTTCCGGCCGCGTTCGCCGCGCCAGGATCGCCGTCAATTCGAAAGCGGCAAGCGCAGTTTTCGTGCAGGCCACCGTGAAGCGCAAAACCACGCCGATGCCGGACGGCCTGACCGGCGATCGGCGCGATTCCGCCATCGTCGGCAAGCTGGCCACATTGTCTTGCCGAGGATTTGTCTTGCCGGGGATTTGTCTTGGCCTGGATAAATCGGGCTTTCGCGTCGATGCAACGATGCCGCCTCGGCAGCTCTCAGGCCGCCGTCGCACCCCGTCAACACGTAACTCAAGGAATTCGTTTTTCGCGCCCATCGCCACCTCCTCCGGGATGCTATATAGGCAAGCGCCGTCTCGCCCCGGTTTCACTAGTCTGATGCTTGCCGAGTTTAGCGACCACGTAAGTGGGTATGCTTCGCCCATAAGCGGCCTTCGCCGGTGATCTCCATTCCTCGCCGAAGGGGCGCGCAGAATCGCGGTTTTCATCCAGGTTTGGCGGCTCGATCGGGCATAAATGTTTCACGGGAAACGAGACCTGTGCAAGAGTCGAGCGGCAAACGGGTCTTGACGAGCTTGGCGCATTAGCGCGGAAAGCGTCGTTCCGGTGGGGACGATGGGCAACGCGCTCTCGTTGAGAGTCCTGAATTTGCGGGCGTACGCCGGCAAGGTCGTGAAACAGTTTGGGACGTTTTGTTCTTCTGACCCGATCATGCGGCGGCCTCGGCGCAGACCGCTAAGAGAAGCGCGTAACCTGCGGCAACGAAAAGCCACCAATTGCGGCGGGAAGACTAAGGGAGCAGCTTGACTCTGACGACCCCAATCAGAGAAGACACTCAGGCTGCGCCAATCACAGCGCCTGTTCCGTCAGCGCCGCTCAGTCGAACAGGCTTGAAACGCTTTCTTCCTTGGCGATTCGAGCGATCGCCTCGCCGATCAAGGGCGCGATCGAAACCACCCGGATATTGTTGGAAACCCGGATCGCTTCGGTTGCTTGGATGGTGTCGGTGATAACCAGCTCCTTGAGCCGCGAGGCGGCGATTCGCGCCACCGCTCCGCCGGAAAGAACCCCGTGCGTGATATAGGCATAGACCACCTGGGCGCCGTCCCGCAGCATGGCATCTGCAGCGTTGCACAAAGTGTCCCCAGAATCGACGATATCGTCGACCAGGATGCAGGTCTTGCCGGCAACGTCGCCGATAATATTCATGACTTCCGAGTCGCCCGCGCGTTCGCGGCGCTTGTCGACAATGGCGAGGGGCGCGCCGATGCGTTTTGCCAAGGCGCGGGCGCGCACCACGCCACCGACATCGGGGGACACCACCATGACGTTATGGAGTTTTAGCCGTTCCTTGATGTCTCGGACCAGGACGGGCGCGGCGTAAAGGTTGTCGGTCGGGATATCGAAGAAGCCCTGGATTTGGCCGGCGTGGAGGTCCACCGTGAGAACCCGGTCGGCACCGGCGCGGGTGATGAGGTTGGCGACGAGCTTGGCGGAAATGGGCGTGCGCGGACCGGGCTTGCGGTCTTGCCTTGCGTAGCCGAAGTAGGGGATGACCGCGGTAATTCTCCTGGCCGAGGCGCGCCGTAAGGCGTCGGTCATGATCAGGACTTCCATCAGATGATCATTCGCTGGATACGAGGTCGATTGAACGACGAAAGTATCCTGGCCGCGCACGTTCTCTTGAATCTCGACGAAAACCTCCAAATCGGCGAAGCGGCGAACCTGGCACTTGGTCAACGGCACCCCGAGATACGCCGCGATTGCCTCCGTCAGAGACCGATTGGAGTTGCCCGCTAGGATCTTCACCG
>DASYNQ010000350.1:0-5710 GCA_036008425.1 Methylocella sp.
TCACGACAACGCTGTTCTCGACCGTCTCGACCGCCATCGCCGGGATATTCGCCATGACGAAACGTTCGCCAAGGTTGCCGGAATAGGAGCGCAACCGGACGAGGTTCACCTCGAGCTGATGCAGCCGGACATCGGCCGGGATATTGAGCGCGGTAAAGGTTTCCTTTGAAACCACGCCGCTTTGGAGCAGCCCGTGGCGGGCCTGAAAATGTTTCACCGCGGCATCGACGTAGGAATCGAAGACCGGCGACGCCCCGGCCGAGGGATCGAGATCGCCCGATGCCGCGAGCCGTTTTCGCAGGGCGACCACGGCCTGGCCGCTTCCGCCTAGTTTCAGCGTCCTTCCCGCAGGAACCGCGGCCCAGCCGCCATCGGCGACGATCTGGCGGTAGGCTTCGATCGCCTGTCCGGTCGCCGCAAAAGTTTCCACCGCGAGAACCGGCGTGTTCGAGCGGCTCACCGAAAGGCGTGGGTCCGCATCGTAACGTTGCGCCCACTCGGCCTGCTCGCCGAACGCGGCATCGCCCGGCCCCGCAATCGCCCCAGCGGCATGGGTTAACCCGAGGGCGGTGGCCACGACCGCCGCCGCGCGCCCAAGAGGATAAAAATGACGATACGGCAGGCGCAACAAATCTTTTTTCGTCCCGAATTCCAATGCCTCAACCTCCAATACCACGGTCTTCCAATACTCATCCGGCGGCGCGGGCGCGATCCGGGGCTCGCGCGGACCGCATCTCAACCTGGGACGATCCGGCGCGCGGCCAGTGGCGTCATTGGTTTGGAAGAGCTTCTTGAAGACCTATTGAGCACCCAAACGCAAAGACGGCGCGCGACTGACTCTTCTTTTGAGCTGGCGCCGCAGTGGTGACAAAGGCACAAACAGGACGGCGAATTTGTGGCGTTTAGGTTCGAAATATGGCCGCGTCCAAAATAACCCGCGGCAAAGACTCGCGCGGTCACGCTTAATGTTCGGCTTGGCGTGGTGTCCCGCGCGTCACAGCCTGTACCTTATCTGGTCTGTCCAGAAACGTTCGAGCCGGACCAGCGATTGGTTAAGCTTTGTAAACTCGCCGGGGTTGATCCCGCCGATTTGCTCCACCGTGGCGACATGCTTGTCATAGAGCCCGGAGACGATGTTGTGAACGTCCCTGCCCTTGTCGGTCAGGCTGATTCGCACGGCGCGGCGGTCGATGCGCGAGCGGGCATGATGCAGATAGCCGGTTTCGACCAGTTTCTTGACATTGTAAGAGACGTTCGAACCGAGGTAATAGCCGCGCGTGCGCAATTCGCCGGCGGTCAATTCCTTGTCGCTGATATTATAGAGCAGCAAGGCTTGTACGGAATTGACGTCGCTGCGGCCGCGCCGGTCGAATTCGTCCTTGATCACGTCGAGAAGGCGGCGATGCAGCCTCTCAACCAGCCTCAAGGCCTCGAGATAGGGCGGCCGGACCTCGGCAAACCCGCCGCGGGGCTGCGCGGCCTCGCTTTTCAGGGCACTCATCATGGGATTAACCTCGTCTTTTGCGGCGGCATCGCAACCGGCGCGTTCATGCAAACAAAATACGAATCACAAATGAAAACCAGTTTAAGCAACACACTGAATCCAAGGTTTATATGATTCAGTAAATCAAATATTAAGTAAAGACAATTTTTACGATTTGAATCTGTTAACATTACGTTATACTATTAGTTAATTTATTGCAAGTATTGGCACGAGCATTCACTCACGGGACGTCTGCGTGGGTAGATATTAATTCATTGGAAATAGTCGCGGTCATCGTTACAGCCTGGCGCGAAGGCGCCGCCGGGCCTTCACTTTTTCCGGCCGCGCTTGGGTTTGGCGGCGGCGGCGGCTCGTGCTCCTTGAGGCCCGGAAAATGATCGAGCGCCTGCCATCGCGCGGGCGTCAGGCTGCGTCCGGCGGACTTTTGCTCGACGAGAAGCTTGCCCTTCCAGAAAAGATCGAGATAGCCCCGCTTTTTATCGGGCAGGTTCACGCCGTGCTCGAAGCTTGCGACCCGCCGCCTGGGGACGCGGAACAGTTCGAAAAATTCGTTGTAGAAAGTCTGCGTGTCGCCCCGCTCGTATTGGGCGCCGTTCCAATCCTCGGCGAATTTCGCCGCGCGGGCTTTGATCCGGTATCTCTTGTATGGCACGGCCGGCGGCGCGACTGTGCCGTTGGTCAACCATACGAGACCTCTTTCGTCAGGACGTCCGGCAGGCCACGACCCGCCGGGACATCAACTGAGCGCTTTGATTTCATTTCTTGTAGGGTGTCGTCAGGGTTGTTTCGCCAGTATCGACGACGAACACGGCCAGCAGGCGCGCGGATTCAGTAGTGCTTGCGTTTTCGCTGACACCATGACGATCGCCCGGAAATTCGGAAAAGCTTTCGCCAGCGCGATACGTTGTCACCGGTCCGTCGTTGACCTGGCTTCGGATCGCCCCCTCCAAGACCGTTGCATAGATGAAGGCGGAGTTTGGATGGGTATGGGCGGGCGATGAGCCGCCGGGCCCGTATTCGACGAGCGCGCCTCTAATACTCTTGCCGGGCACATTCGGAAGTACGTGGTCGTAGACAAGCGTCACCCTTGCCTTAACATCGGAAGCATCCTGGCCCACTGCCCCAGTTACAGAAGCGGTTGCCAGCGCAACTGCGCAGAGGAATCTCCTGACCATATGTGGTCTCCTGTTGTAAATGGGAAAGCGCAGGAGATCGCCGATCTCGTGGATCACTAAACCTCGGCGTTCCCCTCTTCCTGACTGCTTATTTCTGGCGCGTGGATTGGCCGAGCCAGTCGTCGAAGCGCGTCGCGCCGACGCGTGGGTTGTCGCCTGGGACGAGCGATCGATCCTCCAGTTCCAAGCCGAAATAGGGCGCGTGCGCATCAGCGACCACTTCGCGCGGGTCGTTCGCCGCTTTCAGAAATCGCCCGACGAACTCGCTGAGAAGCGCCCGCTCGGGACCGGCGATCTCGATTGTGCCGTTCACCGGCGGGCCGAGCGCGACCTCTGTCATCGCAGCGGCGACGTCATCGGACGCGATGGGCTGGAGATAGCCGGTGGACAGATGAACAGCCTGCCCGACGGTGCCCGACTGGGCGATGGCGCTCATGAATTCGAAGAACTGCGTCGACCGAACGATCGTGTACGGAATCGTCGAGCCCTTGATCAGGTTCTCCTGGGCCAGCTTGGCGCGGAAATAGCCGCTCCCCTGGAGGCGGTCGGTGCCGACCACCGACAATGCGATATGATGGCCGACGCCGGCGGTCGCCTCCGCCGCGAGCAGGTTGCGACCGGCCGTCTGGAAGAACTCGAGGGCGGGCTTTGCCTCGAACGAGGGCGAGTTCGCCAGGTCGACGACCACTTGTGCGCCCGCGAGTGCGTCGGCCAAACCTTCACCGGTGATGGTGTTGACGCCCGAGTTCGGTGACGCCGCCACCACTTCGTGCCCCTTCTTACGTAGCCTCTCTACGGTCTTTGATCCGATGAGGCCGCTGCCTCCAATAACTACGATCTTCATACCTTAATCTCCATTCGATAAGTTTTACTGTTCGTCTAACGTGATAAGCGTGGCGTCGTTGGGGTCGACCGCCGCAATCGCGAGGAGCTTCGCTGGCTCGGTGGGCTCATCGGTGCGGTGGATGCGCCCCCGGCTATCCTTTGATGAAGGCGAGTAGGTCGGCGTTGACCTGATCCTGATGCATGGCCGTGATGCCTTGCGGCGCGCCCGGTTAGTAGATTGAGATCGTTCCAGTCGAGGCGCATGGACTAAGCCAAATCGCGGATGCTCCGGCCATCCTATATCGTAAATCGCAGGCCTGGTCCGGCCCAAACGCGCGCCGGTTGAAAAACGCCATGCGGCCCGGCGGCCGGATCATCGACGCTGGCGCTTGGCGCCAGCCCTGTTACTTCGATCGCGACCGGTGTAAGCGGGTATCATGGCCGAATTGATCAACATCGACCTCGGTGGGCGCTCGCGGCGGCTGCGCGTCGATACGCTCGTCACACTGCGCTGGCTGGCTCTGCTCGGACAGGCTATCGCGCTTGTCGTTACCTATTTCGGGCTGCGGTTTTCGCTTCCGCTTGGCCCTTGTCTTCTTGTCATCGCGGCTTCGGCCGGGCTCAACATCGGCCTGCGGCTGCGCTTCGGCCGCATCGAACGGCTGGAGGATGTGCCCGCCGCATTGATTCTGGCTTACGATATCCTCCAGTTGACGGTTCTCCTCTATCTGACCGGAGGGATCGAAAATCCCTTCTCGGTGCTTTACCTGGCGCCGATCATGATCTCCGCGGTGTCGCTGTCGGGCCGGATCACTTTGAACCTGACCCTGCTCATGGTCGGCGCGGTATCGGCCCTGACCTTCCGGCACTACCCGCTGCCTTGGTTTCCGGGAGAGCAGCTGCAGCTTCCCTTGATCTACGACACAGGGATTTGGGTCGCGATCGTCCTTGGGGCGGCCTTCATCGCAATCTATGCGTCGCGCGTTGCCGTAGAGGCGCGCAAACTCGCCGACGCCTTGGCCGCGACCGAACTTGTGATCGCACGCGAGCAGCATTTAACCCAGCTCGACGGGTTGGCGGCGGCGGCGGCGCATGAGCTCGGCACGCCCCTGGCCACGATCACGCTCATCGTCAAGGATCTCCAAAAGCAACTTCCCGCCAGCGATCCGCTCGAAGAGGATCTCACCCTGCTCGCGCAGGAGACCGGCCGCTGTCGCGCCATGCTAGGCAAGCTCGCCTCGCTTGGCAGCGAGGCCGGCAATATTCTCGATGAAATGAGTTTGAGTCTGCTCATAGAAGAGGTTGCGGGTCCGCACCGCGATTTCGGAGTTCACATTTCGATTGTCGAGGATGGGCAAGGGCCGGAACCCGCCTGCCTGCGGAACCCGGGGATATTGTACGGGCTCGGCAATTTGATCGAAAACGCGATAGACTTCGCCGCTTCGGAAGTCCGGATCGGAGCGAAATGGAATGCGGCAAGGGTTGCGATGGTCATAGAAGACGACGGCCCCGGTTTTTCTCCCGATGTCATTGGCCGGGTGGGCGAGCCTTATGTAACAACCAAGAGCGACCGGCGCGCCAAAACGGACGAGGGTGCGGGACTGGGCCTTGGCTTATTCATCGCCAAGACCCTGCTGGAACGCTCCGGCGCGATCGTCAAGACCGAGAATCGCGTGCCCCCGGCGACCGGTGCAGTGGTTACGATTTTGTGGGAAAGGGCGGCATTCGAACGCGGGGCCAAACGATTACCCGCCAGCGGTACCGCGGCCAAACCCGGGGCCGAACTCCGGCCGCCCTCTTAAGACAAAGCCGGGGCACCTTCACGGCCAAGAAAACGCGAAAGATTTGTTGATTCTCTCTTGTTTTGTCGTGTTTTGTCCTGGAAATGGTTCAAGCGAGGCGACTGGCAAATGAAAAACGCCCCCCCCGAGCCTGTCAAGGCGGGAAAGCCGAGCGAAGATCAAGGTGTGCACGGCGGATTCGGGCCAGATCGCTCGCTCCTGATCGTCGACGACGATAATACCTTCCTGACGCGTCTTTGCCGCAGCATGGAGACGCGCGGCTTCACCGTGACCGCCGCGCACTCGGTCGCCGAAGGTCTCATGGCAATCGGCGAAGGCGCTCCCGCCTTCGCGGTCATCGACATGCGGCTTGCCGACGGCAACGGGCTCGATGTGATCCGCGAATTGAAGGCGAAGCGCCCGGA
>DASYNQ010000351.1:0-10669 GCA_036008425.1 Methylocella sp.
ATCGTCAATCGCGATTATCCGGTCGTGTTCGCCAATCTCTATATATTCGCGCTGCTCGGCCTTTTCGTGAACCTTCTTTCCGACTTGACTTACATGTGGATCGATCCGCGCGTCGATTTCGAGACGCGGGAGGTTTAGGCCATGCGCGGCCCCTTGCCGGATGGCGCCATCGTCGCGAAGCCTTTCGCGCCGGCCGGACGGACGCCGCGACGATTTCGTCTAAGTCCGATCAACCGGCGCCGTCTCGAAAATTTCAAAGCCAACAAGCGCGGCTATTGGTCTTTCTGGATTTTTCTGTTCTTCTTCGTCCTGTCGCTTTTTTCGGAATTCATCGCCAACGACAAGCCGCTGCTCGTCGTCTACAAAGGCGAGATATTGTTGCCGATCCTGCATGATTATCCTGAAGAGAAGTTTGGCGGCTTTCTTGCGCAAACCGATTATCGCGACACAGTGATCGCCAAGGAGGTCGCCGGGCATGGCTTCATGATTTGGCCGCCGATCCGCTATTCCTACAAAACCATCAACCGCCAATTGCCGGTGCCGGCGCCTTCGCCGCCGACCTGGATGCTGAGCGAAGCGCAATGCCGCGCCGCCGCGAAACGCTTCGACAAGGGACAGCCCCATGGCGATTGCAGGGATATTGAATGGAACTGGCTCGGAACCGACGATCAGGGCCGCGATGTCCTTGCCCGACTGCTCTATGGCTTCCGCCTCTCGCTCTTGTTCGGCCTTACGCTAGCGGGGATTTCCTCGATCGTGGGGATCGCGGCCGGCGCGGTGCAAGGCTACTTTGGCGGCTGGACGGATCTCATTTTTCAGCGCTTCATTGAGATATGGTCGTCGCTCCCGCATCTTTATCTCTTGATCATTATTTCCTCGATCATCACCCCGAGCTTCTTCGTGCTTCTCGGCATTCTTCTGTTGTTTTCCTGGGTGTCGCTCGTGCATGTCGTGCGCGCGGAATTTTTGCGGGCCCGGAATTTCGAATACGTCAATGCGGCGCGCGCGCTCGGGCTCTCCAATGGAGCGATCATCGTCAAACACGTTTTGCCAAACGCGATGGTCGCGACCCTGACGTTTCTCCCATTCGTCCTCAACAGCTCGATCACCACGTTGACAGCGCTCGATTTTTTAGGCTTTGGCTTGCCGCCTGGGTCGCCCTCGCTGGGCGAACTCTTGTTGCAGGGAAAGTCGAACTTGGCGGCGCCCTGGCTCGGCCTCACCGGCTTTCTGGTCATCGCGATCATGCTTTCGCTGCTGGTCTTCATCGGCGAAGCGGTGCGCGACGCCTTCGACCCCCGGAAGACGCTTTTCTAGGTGCGTCGTCCCGTGTGCACGCCTTGTCAGTACCCTCGTTTCGCCTTGCAGGATAGTTCTCGTGGCTGACGCTCCTCTCCTCGACGTCCGGGATCTTAAGGTGCTCTTCCGGCAGGGCGACACCGAGTCCCCCGCGGTCGACGGCGTGTCCTTCACGCTGGAACCGGGGCGCACCCTTGGCCTCGTAGGCGAGTCCGGCTCCGGCAAATCGGTGACCGCTCTCTCGATCGTGCGTCTGCTCGGCCGCGCCGCCGTGATTCAAGGCCAAGTTCTTTTCAAGGGCGAGGATCTTCTTGCCTACCGCGAGGCGCGGCTGCGCGAGATCAGGGGCGCCCACATCACCATGGTCTTCCAGGAGCCGATGACCTCGCTCAATCCCTTGCATACGATCGAGCGCCAAATAGGCGAAATACTTGAGCTGCATGGCGCCCGGGGAGCCGAAAGGATCAAGGCACGCATCGTCGAGCTTTTGCAGGAAGTCGGTATTCCAAATCCCAGTCAGCGGCTCGGCGCCTTCCCGCATCAACTTTCCGGCGGCCAGCGCCAGCGGGTGATGATCGCCATGGCGCTCGCCAATAGGCCCGGTCTTTTTATCGCCGATGAACCGACGACCGCCCTCGATGTTACGGTGCAGGCCCAGATCTTAGAGCTTTTGAAGCAGCTGCAAACGCGCCATCATATGGCGATGCTCTTCATTACCCACGACCTCGGCATCGTGCGCAAAATCGCCGACGATGTCGCGGTGATGCAGAAAGGCAAAATCGTCGAAACCAACAAGGTGGCGGACCTTTTCGCCGCGCCGCGCCATCCCTACACAAAGGCGCTGATTGCGGCCGAACCGAAAGGCACCCCGCCGGCGATTGACCTTGCTGCCAAGATCATCCTCGAGGCGAGGGATATCCGCATCTGGTTTCCGGTCAAACGCGGGTTTTTCCGTAGGACCGTCGGTTTCGTCAAGGCCGTCGACGGCGTGTCGGTGTGCGTGCGCGAAGCCGAGACGGTCGGCGTCGTCGGCGAATCCGGTTCAGGCAAAACCACGCTCGGCCTCGCCCTCCTGCGCCTCATTCGTTGCGAAGGCGCGATCGTCTTCCTGGGACGCCCCATCGACGGCCTCAAGTTCAAGGCGATGCGGCCGTTGCGGCGCGACATGCAGATCGTGTTTCAGGACCCCTACGGTTCTCTGTCACCCCGGCTTCCGGTGGGCGATATCGTCGCGGAAGGCCTCGGCGTGCAATATAAAGCCATGTCGTTGCAGCAGCAGCGCGAGATCGTGGCGCAAGCGCTCGCCGATACGGGCCTCGATCGGGCCGCGATGGATCGCTATCCGCACGAATTTTCGGGCGGTCAGAGGCAACGCATCGCCATCGCGCGGGCCATCGTCCTAGAGCCGAAATTCATCGTTCTCGACGAGCCAACCTCGGCGCTCGACATGTCGGTGCAAGCGCAGATCGTCGATCTCTTGCGCGATTTGCAAAAGCGGCGAGGGCTCGCTTATCTCTTCATCAGTCATGATCTGAAGGTGGTGCGCGCGCTCGCCAGCGAAATCATCGTCATGCGCGACGGCAAAGTCGTCGAGTCTGGTCCGGCGCTAGAACTTCTGGCAAAGCCTCGCAGCGCCTACACGCGGGCGCTTTTCGCAGCGGCGTTCGACATCAAGGCCGAGCCCGGAGCGGTTTTGGGCCAATGAGCTGGAAAATGTTTCCCGCGCAAACCGTCTCAGTCTCGGTTCGCTTGGCGACCAACCGAAAACGCTGCGGTTGCAAAAATCACCAAATACCCACGCAAAAAACGCTTTTGACATATGGCGAAATGGGGTTTTTCGCTCCATCTTCGCGGGCAAGCGAAGACCGGGGCCGGTCCGCCAGCCCGGCCAAGTCATCCGCGTTGTAGCGAATAACCCAGTCGCGCAGCGTCTGCCCGTCCATGCCACCGGCCCGCGCGGCCAACAGCCGCGAATGACCATCCAGCACCATGGCAATGGCCAGAATGCGCCGCGTCTGCTTGGCGTCAGCAAAGCCGTGTCCGCCCGGGCTGCGAAACCCCGGCCTGTCTCCGTTGCCGCATACTGCCTGGTTTTCCGCCGACCCGAGGCCCTGTCCTTGCTCCGCCGATGACAATGCGGTCACATCTGTTACATTCCACCTCGCTCTGACTATCTCGCGATGACGCGGAAGGCATTACAACGGGCGCGACCGGCCGATACAGATACTTGGACCGTGACGAACGATCCGCGAGCCCGGCCAGGCCCTCGGCTCGCTCCTTAGACATCTGAAGCTTCGCAACCTCAGCTTCCTCGATCCGGACCGGATGGACAACTTGTTGAAAGCTCACACCTAGACGACTTCGACCGTCGCGGCCTCGTAGAGCGCGCCGGCGCCGGCATGGGCGCGGAACACGTCTTGCGGCAAAAGTTCGACCTCATTCGTGTGTGTACGCACGAGCAGGTTTTCGATACGCGCGCGCGAACGCGCTAAAAGGGCAGGGTCCAAGCGGCCTTCCTCGGCCGCCGCAAGAATGGCGTGCGCGAAACCCCTGGCTCGGCCGGAATCGGTGAAATGCGCGCAGACCATTACCATGTCGCAACCGGATTCGATCAAGCGCACGGCGGCGTCCGGGCTATCGAAAAGCCCTTTCATGGCGCCCATGCCGATGTCATCGGAGACGGCTACTCCCGCAAAACCAAGCTCCTCGCGCAGAATGTTGGTCGCGAACCGGCGCGAGAGCGCGACCGGCGCATCCGGATCGACGGCGGGATAGAGCATATGCGCCAACAGGATCGTGGAAAGCCCCGCGTCGATCGCGGCGGCGAAAGGTTGGAGCTCCCGCGCACGCAATGCATCAAGGCCGAGCTTCTGTGAGGGCAAGCCGAGATGGGAGTCGATGCTGGTATCGCCATGCCCTGGAAAATGCTTGCCGCAGGCGATGACTTTTTCCGCCTGCATGGCCTGCATGAAAGGCAGCGCCGCCGCGATCACGGAATCCGCCGTTTGCCCAAAAGCGCGCTCGCCGATCACCGGATTGGCCGGGTTGGTGTGAATGTCGAGCACCGGAGCGAAGTTGAGGTTGACGCCGAGGGAGGCGAGTTCGCGGCCCATCGCGCGGCCAACTTGCTCCGCCTGCCCCGCCCATTGCGCGGCATAGGCGAAGCGCGTGATTGGCGGCGGCGTCCGGCACACCCGGCCCCCTTCGTGGTCGATGGCGATGAACATGCGCGCCCGCCCAGTTGCCGCACGAATATCGGCGATCAGCCTCGCGTGGCTCTCTAGCCAGGTTTTGTAAGGAAGAACATGGCGGAAATTGCTCTTGAAGAGAATGACGCCGGCGGGGCGCAAATCGCCAAGAAGCGCGCGGTCGTGGTCGTCGAGAACCGGCGACGGTCGAAGGCCAATCAGAAAATGATTCCCCACGGAGGCGATGGTGTCCCGGAGCATGCGGCGTTTATCCCCAAAAAAGGTTAAGCGCGGCCTGACGTCCCGCCGCGAAGCCAAATTTGCGTCATGCCGCCGAAGATTAGCCCGAGCGCAACCCACAAGACCGCGCGTGCGCCGATGGACGCCAGGCGAAAATTCCACAAGACGCTCGCCGGAAAATTGACGGGAATTTCATCGACGGGCGGCAGCGCCAGGGCCGCGATGCCCGCCACCGCGACAAAGACGGCGGCAGAAACAAGCGCGCCGTTCCAGGAGCCAAGCCTTGCCGAAAAGGCCACGGCGAGCGTCGCGGCGAGGATCATGGCGAGGAGGGAAATCGCGAGCATGGCAAAATAAAGCGCGGTGCGCGCGCCGATCGTTTCCGGTGCGCCGATCGCCGGCGGATTGGCCGGATATTTCAGCTCCGGTACGAGCACCATCGCGACAAAGCCGGCAAAGGCGAGGAGCGCCGAAAGAGCTTTCGGATCGAAACCAGTTACCCGCCCATAAGCGAGGGCAAACACCAAGCTGAACAGGCCGCCGATGGCGGCGCCATAGACGATATAGGCGGTCAAGAGTCCGGCGCCGCGCTGCACGCTCCGGCTTACGATTTCAGGTTGGGCGGGTTGCGCGGCGGCCTGCTCCATAGCGGTCTCGAAGGCAATGGCGCGTTCAATCGAAGGCTCGCCCGCGAGAAATGAAAAGGCCGCCGCAAGAAGACCCGCGAGGAGGCCGGCGAGCAGGCCGCGCAGAAGAAGACCGGTGACCACGCGCCTGCCCCTCTAATGACAGGGGAAGGCCAGGAGATGACGCCCGTCATGCACATATTCATGGACATAATGGCCGGAAATCAGCGCCGTCGCGCCTTGCTCGGCTCCGATGAAATAGATCAAGAGGAGCGCAAGAACCCCAGCGAATGCGGCCCACGGGAAAATCTCGCGGAGTGGGATTGGAACCGGCCGGGTTGCCGGAGCATGGATAAAGCTAGTCATGTCCTGCCTTACAGGGTGTCCCATCTCCGTGCGCCGCTCGGGAAAGGAGCCCGCGCAAGTCCGGCGAGGATGCCGGAAGCTGCACCCTATTGGCGGCTGAACTGCCTGTCAACGCGGGCCGAGAGCCTGGGCGGAGGTTGCGTGCAAATGGCCGGCGGCGGGGGCGTCCTGCCGCAGCGCCAGGCGGCCGAAAGGCAATTGCTCTCCATGAACGATCGAGGCGCACGATTCGAACCATCTATCTTGCATCGGGTTTTCGCGTCCCGATCGTCAAGGCGCTCGCGGGCCTGCGCGGTCACGGTTTGCGCGAACGCGGGATCGACGCGATCAAAATCGCGCCAATGTCTGGCGCCGCCGCGACGAATTCTCCCAAGCGTGCAACGGATCGCGTCGCTTACGGCGGCCGATCCGCGCGCCGTCGCCGTGGGATCGAGCATGGGCGCCCCCGCCGCCATCCGGTTTGCGGTAGCCGTTCGCCCGGCAGCGAAAATGCGACAACCCGATGCCGGCCATCGAACCGCGGCTCGCCGTCTTTCCGCTTGCCAGGAGAGGGAGGTGCGGCCATTTCCGAGGCCGGGAGATGGCCGCGAATAGGCATCACGGGGCGATACTGTCCTAAATTGCCTCTGGGTGTCCGAATTTGAAAAGGCGCGTGTCCTATTTCGATTTTCGAGCGCCGAGACGTTTAAGAATAGCCTCATAATGACCAAGGATTTCCTTGAGTTCGTCCAGGCCTTCAAGATCAACATCCGCCGTTATCTGAAGGCGATTGCCTTTTTGCAGGACATTGAGGTCATTTTCGCTCTGTGCCCACGCGCTAGCCGCTTCAGTCCTGGCAACCGTTGGCGGTGGCGTCATCGGCGCTAGAAGAGGAGGATCAACCACGTTAAGCTCGGTCATCGGAATACCTGTATTGCTGCCAAACACTTGAACGTGCGTTGCGTCGGGCAATATCTCAATCACTCGGCGCGGTGATGTGAACTGTTCCACGCCGTTTGAAACCCATTGCACATAATCACCAACAGAAACTTTGATGGGATTATCGCCACTATGAGCATCAACTTTTATGGAGCCCTTATCATCATCTCTAGTCGTGACCCTATCAGAATCCAAGATTCCTGCATACCCCAAAGTTGATTTGTACGCCTGGATGACCTCGGACGCAGCTGTTTCGCTATAAGGTGACTCTCCAGCTTCCTTGCGGTCAAACGTCAGGTAGACCTTCAAAACCGAATCAGACAAATCTGCGGCGGTCCCAAATTTCTCCCACAACTCTTTGTGAATCGTCGGCGAAAGGGCTGCGATTTTCAGCGCTTCTTTTCGCTTCTTAGAGTTCTGGTCGCCATCTTGAATGATGCGACGAGCCACATCAGTAATTTGGAATTTTCGCGTTTTCCCCCCACCCGAGTCTGTAACTAGACCATATTGGATTAAGGCTGCGAGATAGCGCCAAACAGGACCTGCGGCTGAATCCATTCCCCATGCAGGCAAGATGACTGAAACACCAACAGCATGATGTTGCGCGACTTTCAGCAATGATGCCGTCCGCTCCACTGCCTTCGCGAGGTCAAGAGCCGGGTAAGCAGGGCTACGAAAACGCTTTTTCTTCTCGGTTGGCGCGGCTGTATCTGTCATGGCGGAAATCCTTTCATCGCCATATAGACACAGGTCGCGGCATAAATCAAGAACAAGAAAAAGTTATGTATCTGTTTTTTATCTGTTGCGCGCAAGCTAAGAACCAGCTATGCAATGATCTCCCTAACAGGAGGTTGTGTTGACCAGAAGAGTGAGAGCCCTGCGACGGCAAGCCGACGGCGGCGGGGCGAGGACAAATAGGAAGGGCCGTCACCCGGCTCCCCGCAAAGGAATAGGTGGCGGCCCCTAATCGGCATCAAAAAAGTGGGGGATGGTCTAACGGTAGGACAGCCCGATTTACCCCGAGGCAATCCCGGTTCGAATCCGGGTCCCCCAATGACCCGAATAAGCGGAGCCGAGGTGTTCCAGCACCCCGACCCCTGATCAAACCAGGGATTTGGCCCCCTGAGCATGACCGTCCCGTGCATATAGCACGAACGGCACGGACTTTCCAGAGTCCGGCTCACCGCCAATCCCGAAGATTGGCCCCATGAACATTTTTTCCCAACCAACAAGCAGGGGCTTGCGGAACGCAGCACGAACGTATATCGTTCGTTCACCGTTTGTGCAATATCGAGTCGCGGCGGGTCGCGACGCCAGTGCTGCGCAGGGCGGCAAAAAGGGACCGGCCAATGTTGACACGAAAACAAAGTGAGCTGTTGCGCTTCATTCACGAGCGCCTGAAGGAGACCGGAGTTCCGCCCTCCTTCGACGAGATGAAGGACGCCTTATTTTTGCGCTCCAAGTCAGGGATTCACCGGCTGATCATCGCGCTCGAGGAACGCGGTTTTATCCGTCGCCTGCCTAATCGCGCGCGCGCACTCGAGGTTTTGCGCTTGCCGGACTCCTCGACGCCGGCCGATAGCGGCCGGAGCAAAAGGTTTGCGCCGAGCGTCATCGAGGGCACTCTCGGCCGGGTCCGCGCATGGGTGCAGAGCGACTCCGGCGACGACCTCGAACGTGCGTCGATCTCGATCCCGGTCATGGGCCGGATCGCCGCGGGAACGCCGATCGCGGCCCTGCAAAACCGCAGCCACACAATCAGCCTGCCGCCGGACATGTTGCCGCCGGGAGACTATTATGCGCTCGAGGTACGCGGCGATTCGATGATCGACGCGGGCATATTCGACAACGATACCGTAGTGATTCGCAAACAGGATACCGCCGAAACCGGCGACATCGTGGTCGCCTTGATCGACGACGAGGAAGCGACCTTGAAACGGCTGCGCAAGCGTGGCGCCTCGATCGCGCTAGAAGCCGCCAATCCGGCCTATGAGACGCGCATTTTCGGCCCCGACCGGGTCCGCATTCAGGGCAAGCTCGTCAACCTCGTTCGCAAATATTGAATGCCCCGCGGGCTCCTCGCCAAGGCGCAAGCCTTCACCGGCCCGCGGGAAAAACCGGGTTTCCTTCAAGCAGCGCTCAAGGCATTGATCGACGGCGAAAGCGCACGGCCCTTGGCCCGCCTGGGCGGCATCGCTAGCCCCGCGCGCCAACTTGGGGGGCAGGGCGATGCGCCGCTGAAACCTGGGCTGCGGCTTCATGCGCCGGCGCTAGGGAAGACCAACGCGCACGCGACTTCCCGGCTGTTCCGGCCAGTGATTCTCGGCGGCTCCGTATGGCGGGACAACGTCAACCTTTGTGGCCGCGCTGCGCTGCGACGGGATCGAAGCGCCAGGCGTCTTTGATGGCCCGATCAATAGCGCGCGGTTCCTCGCCTATGTCGAGCAATGTGCCGTCCGGACGCTGCGGCCAGGCGACATCGTCGTTGGGTGTTGTCCGTCGCAAGGCCGCGACGCTTGTTGGCAACCGTACCCGGCATCTCGCCGTGAGGGGGAGGGCGTTTCCGCCGCGCTTCTGGAAGAGCGCGCCGAGAGGCGCACCGTAACCGCTCGGACGGCCGCCGGAACCGCGGCGTTCGCGCGGCCGACACCAACACCATCGCACATAGCATGGCTACTGTGCGGCGGGTCAGCCGGAACGTAATATACTACGCGCGCCTTCGCTGGCTTGGGGTTGGGCCGGCGCAGCCAGGCAGGAAGCCGGCAAGGGCTTTCTGCGGCGCAAGCTTACCAGCACGTTCCGCTTCGAAAGGCGGCGCTCGCCGCTCGCAAGGCAACAGCCTTCAGCGAACGCCCCTCTTGGCCAAACCACGAAGGCCGCGTAGGTTCAAAACCAGCGCCGCCCGCGTCGCGCCTTTCCACATCAAGCGGGATATCGCCGCCTTTTTTCCGCCAAAATGGCAACGCTTATGCTCGCCGCCAAGCGCCACGCCACGCTCGCGGCACCCGTAATGATTGACAAGATGACGGTTATACGCTACCATCAGGGATCACGGGATCACTTAGCATGAATAAACTTGGAGAAAAACGGAGTGATCACCATGGTCAATTATATCTTCTGTAAGGCGAGGTGCCCCATCGCGGCAGTCGCCGCGGAATTTTTTCGCTGGACGATCGTGTGCAAATACGTTCGCTTGGAGGAAAAAATGAAAGGTCGACTTCTAGGAAAAACGCGATCCGCTTTGATGCTTCTTATGTTTGTAACCGCGCAAACGTACTTTTCAGCGCTCGCACAATGCCCACCACCACCGCCAGCACCACCGCCACCACCAGCACCGGGCGGCCAGCACCCCGCATTGCTCGCGAGCTATGTGCTGCGACCCCCCTGGAATGTTCCCGGTGTAGACTATGCGGTAGGTATCCCGGCGATGACGACGCTTACCGATTGGCAGTTACTGAGTGGCGCCGGCATCTCCGTGAACGCTGCGGCAACGAATGGCTATGTTCGCGTAGACAATACCAGCAATGTAGTGATATCCGGCGTTGATTTCTCTTTACATGGCGGGGCATATCTCTTTTTTGTCAATTCCCCAAATCCCACCGTCACAAACAGCAACTTTGGAGGGGCGAACTTAGCCGCGGTCTTGTCAAATGTTATCTCTGCCGACTCCAACTCACCGGGCCTGACCGTCTCATACAACACCATCGACGGCGGCGGCGCGGGGCTTGCATCATCGCTTGTCGGCGCTGCGGGCGGTGGAACGACAACGCTTACCTACAATTGGCTAAAAAACTTCCCTCAGCACGTTTTGGAACAGAATACCCAAAATGTTTCTTATGCGGTTATCTATAGAAATAACCTCATTGAACAAGGTGCGATGCAATCTGGTGGGCATCTCAACTTTCTCCAGTTTGACACAAATTCAAACTCTTCTTCATCCGTCGATGTTGAGTACAATACCAGCTATCAAATCAAGCAAGCATCGGCTGGCGAAGGATACCAGTTTTATGCCAACGGCAATGGTCTAGTCCA
>DASYNQ010000352.1:0-2773 GCA_036008425.1 Methylocella sp.
AAACCGAGCCGCCCGTGCAAGAACTTGCGGCCGCGGATCGCCCCTTCGGCGGGATCGTCGCCAAAGGTCATGCCGTCGATCGCGGCGAGATAGGACGCCCGGCCGGTCGTGCCGATGCCCGGGGCGCCGATCTGGCGCGCGGCGTTGATCGCTTGGGCGACCCGCTCCGGGGTGGAGGGATGCGTCGCCAAAAGATCCGGTGTGCCGGCGCTTGCGGAGTGATCCATGAGCGAGCTGCGCAGCGCCGCCGAGCGCCCGAGCGCGTTAAGGAAGCGGACCGCGCCGTAGGGGTCGAAGCCCGCCTTCGCGGCTACCCTGATGCCGATCTGATCGGCTTCGAGTTCCTGCTGGCGGGAAAAGCTTGCGATCGTGCGTTGCGCCAGGGCCTCGACCTCTTGGCTCTTCTGCTTGCTCTGGATCACGCTCGCGGCCTCGCTGATCACCGCGGCGCGTTTTTCCTCTTCCTCGCGCTGCAGGGCGTGTTTGGCGGTGATGTGGCCGATCTCATGCGCCATCACGGCCGCGACTTCCGAGGCATCGTTGGCGAGCGCCAACAGGCCTCGCGTCACATAGAGCTCGCCGGGCGGCAGCGCGAAGGCGTTCACGATCGGCGAATTCAGGATCGTCACCTTATAAGGTTCGCTTGCGCGTTCGTCTGCCTTGGCGAGCTTGACCAGAATGTCGTTAAGGTAGGCTTCGGCTGCGGGATATCTGTACTCGCCGTCGAACAAGGCGATCATGCGCCGGTGTTCCGCCGATGTTTTCATGTCGGCGGCAGGCGCGCGGGGCAGCGGCACCGGCACCGCCGCGTTGAAAGGCGTGCTGTCTTGCGGCTCCATCGCGGCACAGGCGGAAAGAAGAAGCGCAATGACCCCCGCGACCGCCAGTCGCGCGCCTGGCCCGGAACTGTTTTTCGTTCGCCTTGAACCGGCGATGTCGGCGGAAAGCCCCATTCGCGACCGCCCTATCTCGGGACCAAGGAGCCGGGCGCGGCCATGTCATGCCCTTGCCCGGCCGCCTCCACCTCGTCCGGGTCCGAGATCTCGATTTGCGGTCCGAAGCGGGTATCGAGAAGTCCTCGCACGCGGACGGTTTGGCCGGTCAAGCCCGCCAGACTTGAATAAGCCGCCTCAAATGTTTTGCTGTTGCGTGGCAAGATCGTGACCGAAAAATCCCCGCCCCGGCGCGGCCCAAAGTATAGCGTTATGCGCGGCCTCCGGCCGGCGATCCCGGTAATCCGGCCTTCGACAATAACGAATGAGCCAGCCTTCTCGGCGAAGGACAGGTGATCGGCCGCGGCGATGATCGCATAATACGGATCCGCCCAAAGACCAAGCCCGGAAGCTCGCGCACCGGCCTCTGCGGCGAGGAGGGCGGTCCGGCAAGGGCGCGCCGCCGCGCTTGGTTCGTAACGCGCGAGGCCGGCATCGAGGAGCGCCTCGCCGACCGGCAACTGCGCCGGTCCCGGCCCATTTGTAGACGCCGGGGTAGACTCCGGCGCGACTGCGAAGACAAAGGCAACGACGCGCCCCCAGCGATCCCGGCCCGGTGCGAACGGGCGAAACAGTATTTCTTGCCCATCGAGCCATTGAGCGAGCCGGTCCCGCGCGCGGAAGTCGAGGTCGGGATCGCCCGGCGTCGGACGCGGCGGATCGACGCCGGCAATTTTGAGCCGGATGCCGTTTTCGAGAGTCAATTCGAGCCGCTCGTCGACCGAGACGACCCGGGCGCTGGTGCCGCCCTCGCCCGGGCAAAGGCCGTCCGCCGCGCGCAAGCCGCTCGCGGGCGCAAGCGCAACCACGGCCCCGGAGAAAAAAATGGCGAGGCCCAGGGGCGCCCCGGCGCGAAAGCGGAATTGCGCGCCCGCGAAGCCGCGCCAAGGCCCGCGCCCAAGCGCGCCAACCTTCCGCCATTGTCTTCCGCCCGGGGTGTTCGGGGTCGAACTCATCTTCGATCGCAGCCGCATGGGATAGGTTCTAACCGATTTCAGGAAGATGAATATTCAAAGGTTTGCGCGAGCGCCCTGCCTCGGCGCCGCGCGATCCGCTCCGGTTCTCGAAGACGGCGGGTGAACGTTAACGGCCGCTTTGTCGAACCTCCGCCCATACGTTTTGGTCTGGCGGGCATTCCGGGAAACGAGGCGCGCCGCGTGCGCAGGCGCATCGGGGTTTGGGCTGGCGGCCGGCAATCCGGAGCAAAAGTATAGATGATTAATACGGACTGCTTAATTCCCGCGCCGACCCCAGATTGAACTGAAAATTATATGCAAACGCACAATCTCACAGTATTATCTCAGATAACCTCTTTGACATGTACATGCAATAGTTGATACATCTTATGGCTGATCGCCAGGAATGATTGTTCGTACTTATAATTATTCTTGGCATTACGCCATTACGGAGCCTTTCGCCGCGCCGCACCGACCGTGTCCTACCTATAGAGGTGGGTAAAACCTACCCATACAGGTTGCTGATTACCCCCCCGCTGGTATATTGTCCCGTCCCGTTGGCGGCTCTAAACAAGGAACTGGAGATAGACCGGTTTTTGGCGCCGTCGAGCCCATTGGCGCTGAGCCGGAGTCGTCTGGCGGCCCGTGTGTTCACGCCACAATCCGGTCTTAATCCTCAACAGCAAAGAGGCAAGTGACATGAGCTTAGTAACAGGAACTGCGCGCACCGGCGAGGCCGCGGCCGTCGCCGAGGCGCCCCTTTTCAACGGGATTCCGTTGATTCTCGGGACGATCGCGATCAACACCTTCTATGTCGGCGTTCGT
>DASYNQ010000353.1:0-5572 GCA_036008425.1 Methylocella sp.
TCGGCACCACGATGTCCGATGCCAACCCTCCGGGGATCGTCGCGGGCGCCCAATATGCGCAAAATTCTCCGACGCCGACAATTTCAGCAGAGACAATGAACGACATCATAAAAAAACATGGTCCGAACGCGTCCATAAAGAAGGGCGCGTTCAACGCCGAATATGCTACCCCGGAACGCAATTAGGGGCTTGAGTGTAATCATCACTGGCGCTGTCTTTGATCTCGATCCTCAAACAGGAGAAAAACATCGTTACCCTATAGGAAGGTCTGCAGCACTAAATACGCCTTCAATTATAACGAACACTTATGTTGTGATTCTCGACGCGGAAAACAACGTCGTAAACTGCTATCCTATCAATCCCGCAGATCCCATCAATCCTCGCGACGAGTGAGGCAATGCAGGTTTATTTAAAGAATCTCACACCGTTCGACGCATCTCGCGTCGAATATTTCGATCTGCATGAAGATTTTGGCTTCACCTCGGTCGTCGAGATGGACGAGACGGTCGCGCTCAATCTGAATAGGGCCGTCATCCGATCCTGGCCGAAAGGCGATCAGCCCGAGATTTGGTGGATCAAATGGTTCGACGCCGATCATGTCGTCTTGGCTCTGCACGGTCCGCAAGTCGCTATCGTCTCGGCGGAAGCCTGGGACCGGCATCATCTGGGATATTTGGACGAATTGTACCTCACGCAAAGATATATGTTTGCAACTTATGGGGATGAGGCATTTTACAGTTCTCGTCCAAATGACGTCGAAAGCAATATTATTTCTATTTTCTTGCGGGACGGAACGTTCGAGCTCGGGATTCGAGAGCTTATGGACAAGGACCGCGATGCCTGGAAATTTGAACAAGTCACTGCAGGCTATACATTCAAAGACAAATTTACATTCATTGCATATGATAGCCCGTTGCTTTGGATTTTGAACGTCTCGCAGAGGAGCTGGAGGAAATTCCCGGGGCCCGTTGCACTGTGGAGCGCCGACGTTTTGACCGGGGACGACAAGACTGCTTACGCTATCGTCGATCATAGAAGTTTGCTCAGTGTCTACCCTGACCGGCTGCCCTTTGAACTCGCCGTCTTCGATCTCGTCGCTGAAACCGCCTGGATGCAAGATTTCGCGCCTGTCGAGAAGGCGCTCATCGCGGCCGGGTTCTCAATGAGCGAAATCAAGTTCCAGCCGAGCTCGACGGGCAAAATCATCGTCAGCGACGGCAACAAGGCCGCGCTCCTCGAATTTTCCGGCGGGGCATAGCGCACGGCTGAGACTTTAGAGCAATGATGCGCCCCAAAAATTCATTGGATTGATCTGCCCGCTGGCGCTCGCTTGGCGATCATGGCGCGCCCGCGCGCGGGCGATTGGCTCGACGACGAGATCGCGGGTTGGAGAGCGGAAGGAATCGGCGTCATCGTGAGCCTTCTCGAAGCCGGGGAGGTCAAAGAACTCGGCCTTCACCGGGAAGCCGGCCTTTGCCATGACCTCGATATGGAGTTCATTGCTTTCCCCGTCCCGGACGGTGGCGTGCCCGCGTCAACGCGCGAAACGATGGCCCTCGCCGAGGCGATCGTTGCGCGTCTGGAAGAGGGGAAAGCCGTTGCCGTGCATTGCCGGGCCGGGATCGGGCGATCATCGCTCATCGCGGCATGCGTCCTCGTGCTTTTAGGCTTGGCTCCGGGGATGGCATTCGATCGCATCGGTAAGGCGCGGGGCGTCAAGGTCCCGGACACCGAAGGACAACGAGACTGGGTCGATATGTTTCGTGAAACGACGACAATCGGCAGCATTCATCCGGCCTGAAGCGCGCCCTTGACCCCTTCTTTTGGATCGCATCGCGACCTATATGCTCACCTTCGAAGGCGACAGTTATGTCGAATGGTTCGAAGGCAATTTCGCCGCCTACGAGGAAGACAAAAAACGGCGTCTCGGAATCGACAGCGTGACATCATGAGACGGTCGCATCGGATAAAAGCCGAACGCCGGTCACGCGGGAGCGGAAGCCGGGGATCACGCCCCTCGCTCATTTGATGATAGGTGACGAGGCGGCACCGCTCCCGCTCAATCGAGCGAGATAGACAAAGCCTCGCGGCCCTTTGGCGTATCGACGACCTGCATCGTCACGGGCTGGCCTTCGGCAAGGTTCTGGATTCCCGCCGGACCGAGGATCGAAATATGGACAAAAACGTCCTTGCCGCCATCATTGGATTGGACGAAGCCGAAGCCCTTGTGGTCATCGAACCATTTGACCGTCCCCATGACCGAAACCGCGGTCGAAGGATCGGGGACGCGGCGCTGCGGACGGGGTGAATCGCCAAACCCGCGAGATGACGGGGGCACCCTTTCCGCGGCCCCAGCCGTGTCGACCTCGAGGACGTGTGTGACTTGAGCGCCTTTCATGCCATTGCTGACATTTACCTTCAACTTCGCGCCAGGGGGAACCGACTCATATCCTGCTGCCTGAAGCGCGCCGATATGCAGGAACGCGTCGCCGGTTCCATCGCTCAACTCGACGAAGCCGAAACCCTTTTCGCCCTTGAACCATTTGACGACCGCGTCGATGGCCGGCCCGCTTGGTGGCGCCATTTCGTGGGGGCCGCCGCTGCCGGCTCCGAAGCTTGCTCGCGGGGTCCGGCTCGGCCGCGGAGAATCATAGGGCGAAGGCCCATCGTCATCGAAACCGCGCTTCTTGGGTCCCCGGAAGTCTCTACCTTTGCTCATGATGTGCCTGCTCGTCTTCACCAAAAAATCGTATCTAACATTGACCTGGCGCGGTTCCCTCCGCTGGCTCACATCGGCGCGGCGGCCGCGATTTCCGAAAAACGCACGCGCCAAAAGGCCGGCCCCGCAAGGGTGCCAGCCCAAAATCGCGCCGATGGTCGTTGTTCCAAATGCCGAAAATCCCGTGTCGCTTTAAACATAGCAATTGTCGGCCCGTTTGGCTACTCCAATCCGCACGGTTTGAAGTCGCGCGACTGGAAGCGAACACTCACCAAGGCAACCATTCGCATAATCTATATTATGGAACCAAAATTCAGATCCCGGGGCACGGTTGAGCGCACTTTATGCCTGCATCTAAAATTAAAATCTCATATCAGTGAATTACCTTACGATGCTACAAAGTGACATTAAAACTGATCGGCTCATTTCAGGCGCAAATTCGCATGCCATCGAAAGCAGGTTCGACATTCGCCGGAAGTTCGCTTTTGAGGCGCGCGAAATCGAGATCGCTATGAAGATTGGTGAGAATCGCGCGCTTGGGCCGCAATTTGGCGATCCAGTCGAGGGTTTCCGGCAAGGAAAAATGACTGGGGTGCGGCGTGTAGCGCAGAGCGTCGACGATCCACAGGTCGAGCCCCTCCAGAAAACCGAGGCTTTGTGCCGGAATGGCGCTGAGATCGGGCGAATAGGCCACCTTGCCAAAGCGAAAACCGAGCGCGTCAATCTCGCCATGTTCAAGTTGGAACGGAACGGCATCCAGAGGCCCGCCAGGACCATTTATTGTGACAGGTTGGCTAGTTACGAGGCGATATTCATTTAGCAATGCAGGATAATGGCTGCCGGGTGGCGTTTCGAAAATATAACCGAAATTCGCGCGCACGATGGCCGCGGTGCCGGCGTCCATATAGAGGTCGATTTTTCGCCGCGCCATGATGACCAAAGGCCGGATTTCGTCGATCCCATGAATATGGTCGGCGTGCGAATGGGTCAGCAGGATAGCGTCGAGGCGCCCGATGCCGAGCCCGAGCAATTGTTCGCGAAGATCCGGCGACATGTCGACGAGGACTTGGGTCGTGGCGCCGTTCTCGCCGGTGCGCTCGACGAAGATCGAACAGCGCCGACGCCGGTTTTTGGGATTATTGCGATCGCAGGCGCCCCAGCCTTGGCCGACGCGCGGAACCCCGCCGGAGGATCCGCAGCCGAGGATGGTGAAGGTGAGGCTCACACCGCTTCCGCGCCGATCGCGGGAGCAGGCATCTTGGAAAACAAGCGCAGCGCATTGGCGCTCGTTTCCGCGGCGATGGTTTGCGGCGAAACGCCCTTCACATCGGCCAATGCTTGGGCGGTGGCCGCGACAAATGCCGGTTCGTTGCGCTTGCCGCGATAGGGAACCGGCGCCAGATAGGGCGCGTCGGTTTCGACCAACGTCCTGTCCATTGGCACCGCGCGGGCGATCTCCCGCAGCGGCCGCGAATTCTTAAACGTCAAGACGCCGGAAAACGAAATATAGAGCCCAAGCGAAAGCGCGGCCTCGGCAAGCATGGCGGACGAGGTGAAGCAATGGAGAAGCCCTGCAAAAGCGCCCTTCCCCATTTCGTCCCGTAAGATTGCGCCGATATCGGCGTCCGCGTCGCGGGCATGAATGACAATCGGCAGCCCGCTTTGCCGGGCGGCCGCGATATGAGTGCGGAAAACCCTCGCGGCGATGTCGCGCGGGGTTTGGTCATAATGATAATCGAGCCCTGCTTCGCCAATGCCGACGCATTTCGGGTGGCGCGCCAACTCGACCAAGCGATCTTGCGACACTTCGGCTTCTTCATACGCGTGATGCGGATGTGTCCCAACCGTGCAAAACACGTCCTCATAGGCATCGGCGAGCAGGCTGATCGAACCAAAAGCTTCCGTGCGGGTCGAAACGGTGATCATCCGCTTCAGCCCGGCGGCGCGGGCGCGTTCGACCACGGCATCGCGCTCGGAGGCGAAATCCGGAAAATCGAGGTGGCAATGACTGTCGATCAGCACGCTAGACCTCTCGGGAGCAAATCTTCCTCCGCGTCGATGTAACGCGGAAAAACCGGCGTGGGCGGCGGCAAAAGCGTTCCCGCCACGAGACCTTGCGCGATCTCGGCGTTAGCGAATTTTCGCGCGTTCGCGGGCACACTCAAAAGGCCAAGAAGTTTTTCCATCGAACCCGGCATGAACGGTTGCGTCGTGATCGCGACCATACGCAAAACCTCGGCGGTCACATAAAGGATCGTTTGCATCCGTGGGGGGTCATTTTTTCGCTTTACCCAAGGTTCCTCGCTGGCGAAATAGCGGTTGGCTTCGCCGACAACGCGCCAGATCTCGGTCAGGACCATGTGCAAGGCATAGTCTTGCATTGCGGCGCGGGATTTTGCGGGGAGCGCGGCGGCCTGCGCAAGGAGCGCCTGGTCCGCTTCGCTCAGCGCGGCTGGCGCCGGCAATATCCCGCCGCAATTCTTGGCCACCATCGACAAGGAGCGCTGCGCGAGATTGCCGAGATCGTTGGCAAGATCGGCATTGATCCTATTGACGATGGCTTCATGCGAATAAGTGCCGTCCTGGCCAAACGGCACGTCGCGCAGCAGAAAGTACCGCAACTGATCGGCGCCATAATGTCCGGCGAGCGCAAGCGGATCAATCACATTGCCGACCGACTTCGACATTTTCTCGCCCCGGTTGAAGAGAAAACCATGGACGACGATTTGGCGAGGCAGCGCAAGTTCGGCCGACATCAGAAACGCCGGCCAATAGATTGCATGAAACCTGGTAATGTCCTTGCCGATCAAATGCGCGGCCGCGGGCCAAAATTTTGCGCGGGCGGCTGCCGGA
>DASYNQ010000354.1:0-4393 GCA_036008425.1 Methylocella sp.
TGTCCACACGCTCAACGGCTCGGGCGTCGCGGTAGGCCGCGCGCTTGTCGCGGTTTTGGAAAATTATCAAAACGCCGACGGTTCCGTCACCGTGCCGGAGGCATTGCGCGTCTATATGGGCGGCATCGAAACAATCACGAAAGCTTGAGGCCGCGCGGATGATGCGCATTCTGATTACCAATGACGACGGTATTTACGCGCCGGGCCTCGCCCTCATGGAGCGCATCGCCAAGACACTGTCGGACGATATTCTTGTAGTCGCGCCCGAATATGACCAGTCCGGCGTCGCCCATTCGCTGACGCTTAACGATCCCCTGCGCCTGCGCAAAATCTCAGAGCGGCATTTCGCGGTAAGGGGCACGCCCACGGATTGTGTCATCCTAGGCGTGTGCAGGCTGCTCGAAGGGGCAAGGCCTGATCTCGTCCTTTCCGGCGTAAATAACGGCCAGAATGTCGCCGATGACGTGACCTATTCCGGTACGGTCGCGGGCGCGTTGGAAGCGGCGAGCCTCGGCCTGCCCGCGATTGCTCTTTCCCAGGCCTATGGCCCGGTCGGGCGCGATGAAAGTTTTTGGAGCTGCGCCGAAACTCATGCGCCTGGCCTTATCGGCAAAATCCTTGCAGAGGGTGTTCCGCAAAATATCATGATTAATGTGAACTTTCCGGCTTGTCCGCCGGAGGCGGTCAAAGGGATCGCGGTCAGTGTCCAGGGCCGGCGCGACGCGCAAACGGCAGTGATCGACGAAAGGGCGGACGGGCGCGGAAATCCCTATTATTGGATCTCGTTCACCCGCGGCAATTCGACCCCGGAACACGGCACCGACCTCGAAGCCTTGGCGCGGAACAACATCTCGGTGACACCGCTCAAACTCGATTTGACCGACGAACCCGCGCTCACGCGCTTTGCGCTTGTACTGCGCTAATCGAGGCCGCTCTCGCGATGTCCCTCGAAGAGCCGCCGCCCGGATTGGAGGAAGCGATCGAGGCGCAAAACAAGGCGGCGTTCCTCATGGATCTCCGCGCGCGGGGAATCCAGGATCTCGGCCTTCTGCGGGCGCTTGAAACCGTGCCGCGCGAGATTTTCGTGCCGCATCGTTTTGCCGATCTGGCGCGCAGGGCTATCGCGCTGCCGCTGCGTTGCGGCCAGACCCTTCCGGAACCTTGGCTCACCGCCCGGATGATCGAGGCGCTGGCACCGTTGCCGCGTCATCGCGTGCTCGAAATCGGAACCGGATCGGGCTATGCGACCGCGTTGCTGGCTCGGCTGGCGCGGGAAGTGCTCTCCATCGACCGATTTAAAAGCCTCGCGATCGAGGCCGAGGCGCGGCTCGCGCGGCTCGGCATCACCAACGCCGGGGTCGTCTTTGGCGATGGCCTGGCGATCTTGCGGGGGATAGGCAATTTCGACCGGGTGATCGTCCAGGGTTTGCTTGCCGAGGTTCCTGAAAATCTCATTGCGGCGCTTGGCGAGGATGGGCTGCTCGTCGCGGCGCGGCCCGCTCCCAAGACCATGTCGCGCCAGCACATCGCACGGATCGCGCGCAATGGCGCCGGCGGCATCGATGAGACTTCGGTTTGTCCGTCCCGGCTGCAGGCCCTTTTGCCAGGCGAAGCATTGGCGCTTTGAAGGGACCAGGACTCATTGCGAAGAAATATAATTTTGTCCGTTTTTTTGTGAATATTCGTTCATCTTTAAACCGTCCCTTAACTTAATCCGCACGTAATGGCGTGGAAAGACACTGCGCCGGTGGGGTTGCGTCATGAATGATTTCGTTTGTGTTTCACGCGCACGTTTCGCGTTTCGTCTCGCCTTGACCGGCGCCGCGGCCGGCTTGCTCGCCGGTTGCGCAAGTTCCGAGCGTCTGAGCGATCCTTGGTCCAATCCTTTCCAGAGTTCGGCGAACGTAGCCAGCGAGGCGCCGGCGGCTCCGGCGCCGGTTTCTCCGGTGCAGTCGCGACCGCTTGGCGCGCCGATCGCAAGCGCTAATCCCCCGCCAAACCCGAGGATCGCCGCCGTTTCGCCGCCGCGAGGTACGCAAGGCGCCGCGGGCTGGTCGGCGCAAGGCGGATCGCCGATCGTCGTCGCTCAAGGCGAGAACGCCCAAATTCTCGCAAACCGTTACGGCGTGCCCGTCGACGCGCTCGTTCGCACAAATGGTCTTGCATCCGCGTCGCAGGTCCGGCCAGGAACCCACATAGTCATCCCGGTGTATAACGCGGCATTGGCCGCTTCGAGCGGAGCTCGCGTCGCCGCAAAATCCGCGCCGGGAAAACCGGCGACTCCGGCGAAGGTCGCGGGCGGGCGCCCTCGCACGTTGGCCAGCCAGGCGGAAAGCCTGAAAGCCGGCAAGACGCGCACGCCCGCAGGAAAGGCTGCCGCCGCGCGGAAGCCAGCCGCCCCCGCCACGAAGCACGAAACGGCGCAGGCCAAGATGCCTAGAGAAACCAAGGCATCGACGCGCGAGCCGGCGTCGGCCCCGGCCACCGAGCAGAAAAAAACCGCCATGGCTTCCGAAATGGCCAACCCGGAATTCCGCTGGCCTGCACGGGGACGCATCATCCAAGGGTTCAAGCCCGGTGGTAACGACGGGATCAATATAGCGGTTCCGGAAGGAACCTCCGTGAAAGCGGCGGAGAGCGGCGTCGTCGCCTACGCCGGGAACGAGTTGAAGGGTTACGGCAATTTGATTTTGATCCGGCATCCCAATGGCTTTGTTTCCGCCTATGCGAATAATGGCGATATCGAAGTCAAGCGCGGCGAGACGGTAAAGCGCGGGCAAACGATCGCGAAATCCGGGCAGAGCGGCAATGTCGCGTCGCCGCAACTTCATTTCGAATTGCGCAAGGGCACAAAGCCGGTCGATCCGACGCAATATCTCGCCGGGGTTTAGCCAGCTGCTGCCAGTCCGGTATTTGGATTTGACCCGGGATCATTGCTCGCGAAGCCTTTCGTCAAACGCCCGCAGCGAACGCAAGATAGTACGCGATTTCGCTAAATTGCTGCGCGGCGCCCGCGACATCCCCGGTTTGGCCGCCGATTTGTTTTCGAGCGAGCAGCACAATGGCATAGGCCGCGCCTGTCGCCGCGGCAATGCCCGCGAGGGAACGGGCTAGATACGCGCCCGCCACGACCGGAGCGAGGGCAAAAACGACGGCGAGGCAGGCAGCGACGACGAGCGCCGCTCGTTCCGGCTCGCCCGCGGCAAAACCGGCTCCGTTTTCGCGCGCGGGTGGAAGGAGGGCCAAGGGCATAAGCAAAGCTGCGCGGGACAAAGCCGCCGCTCCGATCAACACGGCACAGGCGATGCCCTGGCTTTCGTCCGCGATCAGCGCAAGGCTCGCCGCCCGCAAATAGAGGCTAAACACGAGGGCCACGGCGCCAAACGTGCCTAACTGGCTCTCCCGCATGATTTCGAGCTTGCGCTCGCGGGTCGCGCCGCCAAAGAAACCGTCGGCGCAATCGGCAAGCCCGTCTTCATGCATTGCCCCGCCGAGCAATACCAAGGAGCAAATCGCGAGCGGCGCGGCGAGGGGCGGGGGGAATCCGAAACGGGAGGCCGCCGCCATCGCGATCGCGGCCAAAGCTCCCACGAGGCTGCCCGCCACCGGCAGCATGCGGACCGCGCGCGAAAAATTGGCGAGCGAATGCGGTTCGCTCCCGGATGCCGCCGAGGGAAACGGCAGCCGCGTGAAAAAGCCGAGACAAAAATAAAAATCGGCGAGAAGCGACGAGCCGGGGCGCATCGCTTCTCATCCGTGATTGTGCGGGTTTTGTCGAGAGGTGTGGAATGCAGCGCGGGATGCAAATGCAGCAAATCGCGAGGCGTGTTGCCGCATTCCTCTTCCGGCTTCGGCCGCGCTGGATTAGAAGACACCTTTGGTGCTCCTTCAGGCCGCGATGTCCGCAGCAAAACCTCCGTTTGACTCGATCCGCGATCTCGTTGCCTCCATGCCCGAGGCCTCGGAGGCGTCCCGGCAGGCAGTCCGCGCGCGCCAGGCGGAGTTGACCAAACCGCTGGGGTCGCTCGGGCGGCTCGAGGAAATCACCGGGTTCCTGGCCGCTTGGCAGGCGAAGCCGAAGCCGTCGATCGACCGGCCTCTCGTCGCGGTGTTCGCTGGCAATCATGGTGTCGTGGAAAAAGGCGTATCGGCCTATCCGGCCTCGGTCACGCGCGCCATGATGGACAATTTTCGCGTCGGAGGGGCCGCGATCAACCAGATCTGCGCGGCCCATGGGCTCGGCCTAAAGGTATTCGATCTGGCGCTCGATATTCCGGCACAGGACATCACCGAGGCCCCGGCCCTGGACGAAAAGGAGGCCGCCGCGACGTTCGCTTTCGGGATGGAAGCCATCGCCGGCGGGATCGATCTTTTGTGCCTCGGCGAAATGGGC
>DASYNQ010000355.1:0-2071 GCA_036008425.1 Methylocella sp.
GATCTGGATTTCATCGACCGCGAGAAACGACACGTCGAGGTCCCTCGGCATCGCCTCGACGGTGGAGACCCAGAATCGCGCCTTCGGCGGCTTGATCTTTTCCTCACCGGTGATCAGCGCGACGGAATCCGCCCCGGCGCGGTCGACAATCTTGTTGTAGACCTCGCGCGCCAAGAGGCGCAGCGGCAGACCGATGACGCCGGACGAGTGCGCCAGCATCCGCTCGATGGCGAGATGGGTCTTGCCGGTATTGGTGGGCCCGAGCACGGCGGTGACGCCGAAGCCGGGAGCCCGTCCATTGGCGAACGTCGGCGCTGAAGAAGAAAAGACCATGTTTTCCGGGGATTTCTGGGTCGTTGACGTTGGCGAAGTGTTTCACAATGCGACGCATGTCAGGTCGCGGCTTAAGTTCTGGAACGAGTCCGGAACGAATCGCGCCCGAATCGGTGACTCCTATCCACTCCGGCTTCGTTCACCGCAATATCTCGCGTTCGTGCCCCATACCGGCACTAGATCAAGTTTAACGCGGGGCGACAAGAGAAGGCATGGCGACGAAATCCTTAAAATGTGCGCGCCCGGCGAGTCGAATCAGAACGCGGAAAGAGTCAACTGGATTCGTGGTCTACAATCGTTCCCAAGTGCGCAACCGCGCATCAGGGGTCGTGCGCTGGCATCAGACTTCAGAAGCACCATTGCGTATCGGGGAATGACGATAGACCGCATTACTGCGTTTTGGCGACTCGCGGCGGCGTCGCCGAGGTGATGAACTGGGTGGCTTCCAGCATGGCGGCGCCGAGCGGCGTCGGAACCACCATGCGGAACGGGACCAGGATGCGGGTTCCGGCAACCGGCGCGAAGGCGACTTCGATGTTGCGCTGCGCGGTGAGGTATTTGATCACAGCGCGATCGGGGATGTAACCGGCGATCGGGGAGAAATAGACCGCGCAGACCACCACCGGACCCTGATAGCCCTTTTCGGCCCGTACTGTTTCCATGCGCTTGTAGTCGAGTTTGAGATCGTAGCGCATGCGGCCATCGAAAATGGCAGCGCCGGTGCGGCACGCGTCGGGGCTGAGCGGATCCCCCGAGCCGGGGACCCTTAGCATCGATCCCGTCATCGGGTCGAAGACGCCGCGGCGATGCGCGTCGGTCACCGGAATCCGCTCGGGATCGACCGGAGGCTCGGGCTCGATCCCGTATTCGCGAACCGTGCCGCCGGATAGAATCATGTGAATCGCTTCGGTTTTCTTCGAAGTCGTGGTGCTGGCGGAATAATTCGTCGCCACCAACGCGCCATTGACGACGCGCCCCTGCGCGGCCCCGGTGCCGGTTCCGCCGGCGAACGCCTTGAGCAATCCGGCGGTGCCGCCGGAGGCCGCGGCGGTAAACTGATCGTCCGATATATCGATGGTCCAGGCGCCCTTGCCGACCGGGATGCCGGCCAGCGTCGCCTCATAACGCGCGTCGAGCCTGCCCTGGGCGAGCGCGACATGCGGCTGCGCCAACCATAGCCATGCAGCCGCGCACAGGCCGCCCAGCAGCCGCGGCGGAAACTGGACCGGCCGGAGCGAAATCATGCGATACCTGATCACTGAAAGGCGATCCTCAACTACGCGCGAGCAATATCTCATTTAAGCAAGAATATCCGGCAAACAACGCGTGCTTCGCAAAAGCATGCCCTTCAACCCGATCCTGGGGGTTATACCGGTCTTGCAAAACAGCCTGCGCGCGAATTGAATTTGGTGCGCTTTTCAACAAATCCGCGCCAAACCGCGGGAACACTCGCCGGATCCATGATGTCGTCGGCGAATACGCCGTTTATATGATGGCAAGGGCGGCCTGGAAGGCCGCAAAAGCGGCCCTTCCGCCGGTCCTGCGGGCAGCGCAAACCTTGACGCCTTGCCGCTCTGCCCCTATACGTCCGCGGTTCCCTGGATGGACGTGATTTTGAACCCCGCACCGCACCCTCAAAAAGGGACGGAGGGCGGGATGGATGAGGATTTAGTGCGATGTCGCGGCGCTGTGAACTGACGGCCAAGGGCCCGCTGGTGGGCCACAAGGTGAGCCACTC
>DASYNQ010000356.1:0-4177 GCA_036008425.1 Methylocella sp.
CTAATCCGGGGAACTGTTGCCGCGCGCCGGCTTGTCAAACGGATCCGCCCGCGCGCGGTGATTGGCTTTGGCGGCTATCCGACCGTTCCTCCGGTGCTCGCGGCAACGCGGCTTCGCGTGCCGACAATTCTGCATGAAGGGAACGCCGTGATCGGCCGCGCCAACCGGTTTCTTGCTGGCAAAGTTGATGCAATCGCCAAAGGTTTCGAGGTGCTAGGCGGCCTCCCCGGGACTTTGGCGGCAAAGACGCATCCGACAGGAAACCCGGTTCGTCCGACGGTGATCGAGGCCGCGCGCGTGGCCTTTCCAGACTGTTCCGCCGGGAAGCTGCGGATCCTCGTTACCGGAGGTTCGCAGGGCGCCGCGATTTTTTCGGACATCGTGCCCGCGGCGATCGAACTCATGCCCGAAGCCGCCCGGCAAAAGCTGATCATCGTTCAGCAGGCGCGCGCGGAGGACGAAGAAAGAGTGCGCGACGCCTACCGGCTCCTTGGCGTCGATGCCGAGGTCAGGTCTTTCTTTTCCGACTTGCCAATGCGGATCGCCCAAGCCAATCTCGTCATTTCCCGCGCGGGGGCCTCGACCGTGTCGGAACTCGCCGTGATTGGGCGCCCCGCCATCCTTGTGCCGCTTCCGCATGCGCTCGATCAGGATCAGGCCGCCAATGCGAAGCAGTTCGCGGCGACCGGGGCCGCCATTGTCGTGGCGCAGAGCGCATTTTCGCCGCAATGGCTGGTGACTGCTCTTCTCGAGGCGCTTGCCGACGCGGCCTCTCTCGCGCGCCGCGCCGCCGCGGCGAAGGGGGCCGGCATCCCCGATGCTGCCGAACGGCTCGCCGACCTGGTGCAGAGTCTTATGAGCGACAAGGACAAGAATTCATGAAATTGCCGGATAAGCTAGGCCCCATTCATTTTGTCGGAATAGGCGGCATAGGCATGTCCGGCATTGCGGAGGTTCTGCTCAACCTCCGTTATTCGGTCCAAGGCTCGGACGTCGTCGAAGGCGCCAATGTCGTTCGGTTGCGCGGCAAAGGCGCGCTTATCCATATCGGGCATGACGCAAAGCATCTCGGCGCCGCCCAAGTCGTCGTGGTCTCGACCGCCATCAAGCGAGAGAATCCTGAGCTCGTGGCGGCGCGACAAAAACGCTTGCCCGTCGTTCGCCGCGCGGAAATGCTCGCCGAGCTCATGCGCCTCAAACAATGCGTCGCCATCGCTGGGACGCACGGCAAGACAACCACGACGTCCCTCATCGCGACCTTGCTGGAAGCCGGAAAATTCGATCCGACCGTTATCAATGGCGGCATCGTCAACGCCTACGGAACCAATGCGCGGCTAGGCCGCGGCGATTGGATGGTCGTCGAGGCCGACGAAAGCGATGGCACTTTCCTCAAACTTCCCGCCGACATAGCGGTCGTCACCAATATCGATCCCGAACACCTCGATCATTTCGGAACTTTCGAAGCGATCAAGGAGGCTTTTCGCGCTTTCGTCGAAAATATTCCCTTCTACGGTTTCGCGGTCATGTGTCTCGACCATCCGGTCGTGCGAGAGCTTGCATCCAAGATCGAGGACCGGCGCGTCATCACCTATGGGGAAGATCCGGACGCCGATGTCAGGCTCGCCGGTCTCGATCTCAGTAATGGCGTTTCTCGCTTTACGGCGATCATTCGCGACCGCGAGAGCGGCACCGAGACCGTGCTTGAAAACATCGTCGTGCCGATGCCCGGTCGTCACAACGCGCTGAACGCGACGGCCGCGCTCGCCGTCGCGCACCGGCTCGGCATGAGCACGGAGACGATTAGGAAGGCGCTCGCCGCGTTCGGCGGCGTCAAGCGCCGCTTTACCCGCACCGGCGATTGGAACGGCGCAACCATTTTCGACGATTATGGCCACCATCCGGTCGAAATCGCCGCTGTTCTGCATGCGGCTCGCGCGTCCACCGAGGCCCGGGTCATCGCCATCGTGCAGCCGCACCGCTATACGCGCCTCCATTCGCTCTTCGACGGTTTTGCGGGCGCGTTCGACGATGCCGATACGGTGATCGTCGCCGATGTTTATTCAGCGGGCGAAGCGCCCATCGCAGGCGCCGATCGCGATTCACTCGTCGCCGCCTTGAAGGCGCGCGGACACGGCCACGCGCTCGGCCTGAAACGGCCCGAGGATTTGCCCGCGATCATCCGCTCGCTTGCGAAACCCGGCGACTACATTGTTTTTCTTGGCGCGGGCAATATCACCCAATGGGCACATTCGCTGCCGGGCCAGCTCGCGGCGGAAACGGTGCTCGATGCCGCTGTCCCCGCGTAAGGAAAGCCCCGCGATCCTTCCTGACATCGCGCCAAAACTCTCCGCGCAAATGCCCGGTCTACGCGGATCTCTCGCGAGCCACGCGCCGATGGCTGGTTTGTCCTGGTTCAGGACTGGAGGCCCGGCGCAAGCGCTGTTCGAACCTGCGGACGAGAACGATCTCGCTTATTTTCTTGCCCATCTTGATCCCGCGATTCCGGTTCTGGTGCTTGGCGCCGGCTCCAACATTCTGGTGCGCGATGGCGGCATTGAAGGCGTGGTGATCCGCCTCGGCAAAAGTTTTCAAGAGGTCACGATCGAGGGTCTCTCTGTGCGCGCTGGCGCTGGTGCGCCGGACGTAAAACTCGCGTCCGCCGCCGCCAAGGCGGCCCTCGCGGGTCTCGCGTTTTTTCGCGGCATACCCGGCACCATTGGCGGCGCGCTTAGGATGAACGCCGGAGCCTATGGCTCCGAGACTAAGAATGTCCTCGTCTCCTGCCGCGGCGTCGACCGCAACGGCAAGATTGTCGAGCTCTCTAATGCGGACATGGGATTTTCCTACCGCCACTGCGGCGTGGCGGCTGATGTGATCTTCACGAACGCGGTTTTTGCAGGCAGCCCCGGCGACAGCCAAGCGATCCTTTCGGAGATGGCGGAGATCACCAAGGCCCGCGCGGAAACGCAGCCCGTCAACACCCGCACCGGTGGCTCGACCTTCAAAAACCCGCCGGGGCACAAGGCCTGGGAGCTGATCGACAAAGCGGGCTGCCGAGGACTTGCGCTGGGCGATGCGCAGGTGTCAAAGCTTCATTGCAATTTTCTGATCAATCGCGGGGCGGCGCGTGGGGCGGATTTGGAAAGTCTTGGCGAAATGGTCCGCGCCCGCGTGCTCGAAACGAGCGGGATAGCTCTGGAGTGGGAAATCCTTCAGGTAGGGGTGGCGTGATGCGTAAGACGCCCGCGCCTAACACGCTTTTTTATGGCGACAATCTTGCCATTCTGCGCGAGCACGTCGAGGACGAGAGCGTCGATCTCGTCTATCTCGATCCGCCGTTCAACTCAAACGCCAATTACAATCTGCTGTTCAAGGCACCGGACGGGCACCAGAGCCGGGCGCAGATCGAGGCTTTTGACGACAGCTGGCACTGGAACGAGCCGGCCGAGCAGGCTTTCGACGAGGTGATGCAATCGGGCAATTCCGACGCGGCGGAAATGCTGCGGGCCATGCGGTCGTTTTTGAAGGAAAACGACATGATGGCCTATCTCGCGATGATGGCCGTGCGGCTGTTGGAGCTGCATCGCGTGCTGAAGCCCACGGGGTCGCTTTATTTGCACTTCGATCCGACCGCGAGCCATTACTTGAAGATTCTTTTGGATGCGGTGTTCGGAAAAGCTTACGTAAAGAATGAAATCATTTGGAAGCGGACTGCTCCGAAGGGCCACGCTTATTCTCGATTTCCCACGACGCACGATGTCATATTGTCCTATGACAAAGGTGCGGGAGCGCGCTGGAATCCTTTATTTTCTGTATACGATCCAAGCTATGTATCCTCGCATTACAACCGAGTGGAAGAGGCGACCGGTCGGCTATATCAACTAGACAATACGTTGAACCCAAATCCTGATCGCCCTAACCTGACATATGAATGGAACGGTCACGTCCGAGTATGGCGATGGACACCGGAAAAGATGAAGGAAATGCATGATAAAGGACGCCTTGAATACACAAGTTCGGGGATGCCGCGATACAAACGGGCACCTCGAAAAATATTCGCTTGAGGCGGGACGATCGGCGATTGAGGTCGCCGTGGTGTCGGTTTCCGGTTTAATGGGCGCCGGCCTTTCATCGAGGCTATTTGAAGCCGCTACCCGCGCAATCGGGAAGACGATTT
>DASYNQ010000357.1:0-4302 GCA_036008425.1 Methylocella sp.
GCGAGCCATGTCGAGGGGGTTCGCCAGCTTCTCAAATGGCTTTTTGACGCCAATTTGTTTCCGGCCGAGATTTATTTCCTCTCGCGCGTGCCCTCCGTGGTCGATCCTGGCGATGTCCTCACCGTGGCTTCGATGACGTTCGTTTTATCGCTGCTGGCGACGATCTATCCGTCCTGGCGCGCGGCAAAGCTCGATCCGGTCGAAGCCTTGCGTTACGAATAGCCATGTCTCCTCCGGCGCTTTGCCTCGAAAAGATCGAACGCAGCTACGTTCAGGCGGGGTCTCCGCTCGAAATTTTGCGCGGCGCCGATTTTTGCCTCTGGGCGGGGCAATCGGTCGCGCTGGTCGCCCCGTCCGGTGCCGGCAAATCGACGCTCCTCCATATTGCGGGCCTTCTCGAGCCGCCCGACGCTGGGGAAGTGTTTATCGCCGGCGAAGCCACCGTCCGGATGGCCGACGATCAACGCACCGCGCTGAGGCGCGGCGAGATCGGCTTCGTCTATCAGTTCCATCATCTGCTGCCGGAATTTTCGGCGCTCGAAAATATCATGCTGCCGCAGATGATCGCCGGGTTTTCCCGGCGCGAGGCGAAGGAGCGCGCCTCGCAATTGCTGCATTACCTAGGCCTATCCGGGCGCGGAGAACACCGGCCGTCCGAATTGTCCGGCGGCGAGCAGCAGCGGGTCGCGATTGCCCGCGCGGTCGCCAACGGCCCCGGCCTATTGCTCGCCGACGAACCGACCGGCAATCTTGATCCGAAGACCGCAAGCCATGTTTTCGCGGCGCTCGACGCGATCGTCCGGGCGACCGGGCTTGCGGCGTTGATCGCGACCCATAACATGGAGCTGGCGAGCCGGATGGACCGGCGGGTGACCTTGCACGACGGGCTTGTGGTGGAGCTGGAGTAAATAATTTGTGAAAGTCTGGATTTGAGATTTCACCGATTGGCGCGAGAAATCATATCTCGCGGTTCCGAAGACAAATCGGGACGCGGAGGTGCGGCATCCGCCCGGTAATCCCCTCTCGCTCGACCGCCATCGACAATCCGAGATTCTTTGCAAAGTTCTCAATACGCCGCGCGGGCCTATGCGGCAATCGATGTGATCAATTGGTCGGGCCGCGGCGCGATATTGCCTGGCGGGCATTCGGGGGTGATCCGGTCCAATTGGATTGGATCACGCCCGGAAGCACGCGTTTTAGGGAGTAATCTTTGCCGTGACCGAGGTCGCGCCACTGTCCCCACCGATGATCGTCACATACACCACGTTCTTGGTTCCGGTCAAGCTTGCGCCCGTCGCCTTCGCGTGGAACGCGTATTGCAAGGTGCCTGTGTGATAGATCTGCGCCTTCAAGCTCACGCCACCAATCACCCCCGCGAAGGAGAAAGACCCGTTTGGCTGCTCTCTGAAGGAATCGGGCGGGATAGTAATGGAGAAGGTGCCAACCTGGAGCGTGACCGGATCGCGGTGGGGATGGAGCCCAGGTGCGGTGCTGCTCAAGGTGAAGGAGGAATGAAGGTTAAAGGAATCCTGGTTGGGAGCGGGGCCGAAGGCGATGTCGAGCTTGGCTGAAGGCGAGGAAGGGGACGCCCGGAGGCGGCGGAACGATGCCCAGGCCATCATCTCCAACGGGAAACCCGCCACCTTGACCGTGGCCACCACCGTGTTGGTGGCCGTGTCGATCACCGAAACGGTGCCGGAGGCATAATTCGGGACGTAGACGTGTTTTCCATCCGGAGTGACGGCGATCCACTTAGGTTCAACGGTTGCGACGGTGGCCACCACCGTGTCGGTGGCTGTGTCGATCACCGAGACATCGAGGGATTCAAAATTCGCGACATAGACGTGTTTGCCGTCCGGGGTCACCGCGACCCCATTGGGTTCGTCCCCCACAGGGGACCGGGGGCCACCACCGTGTTGGTGTCCCTTTTCGCCTAGCGGATTTGGCCGCCTAGCGGCTAGCTCCGCCCCGCAATCGGGCCAAGGAAGGCGCCATGGAAGACTTCGACCACTTTCTTGGCGCGCGAGGGCGCGGCGACGAAAATAGCGCTGTCGTCATGGTGGAAGGACCCACCACCATCCGTTCTTCTTGGCCTGCCTACAGGCCGGTTTCGTCGGATCGCAGGCGAGCGCTCACTTTCAAAAGGTTTTCCGCGCGAAGCGAAGCGACACCGGAGCCTCGAAGACACCTGGCGTTGAAAGACCTCGGCACGTGGGACAATCTGCGAGCGGGCCTGACCCCATGCCGCGCGGTTGGCGTTTGTCTTATTCTAGCCGCATTGCGGAAGCCAGCGATTCCGCGCCAGCCCCGGAACACGCTGGCGGCGTATCGTTCCAGGTGTCGCTTCGTGGCACCCCGACCGAGCGGATTTGGTGCGAAAGATGAACCAATTCGCCAAAAAGCACTTCTGCCGGGATCCTGCCTTTTTGTTTTCGCATTGGCAAAATACGACGATGGTTCAGCTTGATAGAGCGTTTCGCGCGGTTCCAAGCCGGCGCCGCGCCGATTCGACAGGAGAAAACGAGATGTTTCATAAGGGTGGAATGCACGCCGCCGCCATTTGCATCGTCCTTTTTGGAATTTCCGTTCAAGCTTCCGCCGTTCCGCTCTTCTCTCATAAGCTGCCGGAGGCGACGCCGCTCAAAGTCGTGCCGGTTGTCGTCTTCGGCAAGAACAGCCGGCGCAGCGTGGAGGAGTTCGCGGCCGAGCAGAAGCTCAACGCCGCCGAGCTTCGTACCCGTTTTGCGGGTTCCGGCCTCGTCGAATGCGGCGATGCGCACGGCGCCGGCCAGCTCACCCTCGCCAACGATCTCGTTACAACCGCGGCGCATGTATTTTTCGACGAAAAGGGCGTTCCGCGAGCAAAGACGTGCTTCTTTTCGCTAGAGAACCACGGCAAGGAATTGAGGGTGCCGATCGACCTCGGCTCGATCATGGCCGGCAGCACCAATCCTTACGCGGTCGCGCCAGTCCATGACTGGGCCGTCGCACGCTTGACGCATCCAATCGAGGGGATCACGCCCTATGGTCTCGCCGATGGGGCGGGTCCGAACATGCCGGTCGAATTTGTCGCGCGCGGGCACATCGACTGGGGCGACGGGCGCAGGCTGTCGATGGAAAAATGCCTCCTTCACGACCAATTGGCGGCCGGCGCGGAAGGAACAAGGGAATTTTCGTTCGATTGCGAAACCGGGGACGGCGCCTCCGGCGGCGCGCTCGTCATTGGAAAAAACAAAGCGGCGATAGGCGCGATTTTGGTCGGCTGGCGCAGCAACAAGCCGTTTCGTTCGGCACCTTTTTCGCGATCCCACTATAATTTCGCGGTGACCATAGAAGGGGCTTTCAAGAGAGCCGTCGTTGCCGCCGCCAGCAAGGTCGTCGTCGCCAAATAGGCGCCGCTTCGCTGATCGTAGCGCGGGCTGACACGGCGATGGACGACTAAAATAGGTCCTTTGTGATGCACGCTTCGAAGGCCGCACAACTGCGACCTCCATCGGCACAGCGCGTTTATGTCTTCGTGAACCCTGAGAAGGTCTACACAAGCCGGCTTTCGGCGATCGCGCGAGACCCCCACCTTGCGCGCGATGCGCGCTGAAGGTAGCTTGTTACAATATGCCAATAGGAATTTCCCATGCCCTTTGTGGATACAAGCAGTCTTAGGGTCATTGAGCGATTGCCAGGTTGGAACGGACGCTATTTCCACTCGGCTTATATGACATTCGCGCACTACGACTTCACGCGCGGTTCTTCCATTCACGAGCACTTTCATGCTGAGGAAGAAGTCTACGAGGTGATCGAGGGCGAGCTTGAGGTGACCATCGACGGCGTGGCCCAAATCTCCCGCGCAGGTTTAGTTGCGATTGTGCCGAGCAATGCCCGTCATTCGGTCAAGGCCCTGACCGACGGGCGGGTCATAATCGTCGACCATCCAGCAAGGCCAGATTTCGGTTAGGTGCGACGCCGGGCGTGGTGTGTCGCCGCTGATAGACTCCCCTAACGCGCCGTGTTTCGGAATCCCACTTGGTCGTATCGCCGTCGCGGAGAAGTGGCTCCGTTCTCTAGCTCAATAGGTTGTTCACGGGGAGAATCTGAGGTTTGTGGGGTTTGCGAAGCGCCACTGGCTCAGGAGACCCGCCGGTGAACATTCATAACAATGCCAGGACAATGCCAGGACGACGCCAAACATGCGAGTCCTGATTGTCGGGCGCCGCCAAGCGGGCGAAACGCGGCGCTCCATAGCCGGCGCTGTAGGCGTTTCGCCTGCGACCGTCAGGAAATGGCTCCGGCGCCACGAAAGCGAAG
>DASYNQ010000358.1:0-3524 GCA_036008425.1 Methylocella sp.
GCCTCGGTCAGGAGTTTCGCCTTGGATTTGCCAAATCCCATGGCTTTGCCGCCAGCACCCTGCATTTGCCGGGAAAGAAAGATCCAGATGCCGAGGATGGCAATCAGCGGCAGCCCATTGACGAGAAGCGTCATCAACCAATTGGTGTTTTCCGACGGAGGCTTGGCCGTGATCGACACGTTTTTCTTATATAGGCTCTGGACCAGCGACGGGTCGTTCGGCGCATAGGTCGCAAACGCGCGATTGTCGGTGAAATGCCCCGTGATCTCGTTGCCTGCGATCGTGACCTCGCGGACATGGCCCTGGTCAACTTCGTTCAAAAGCTGGCTAAAGGCGATGTCTTGCGACGGAACCCGCTGCCCAGGGTTTTGAAACAGCATGACGAGCGCGACGACGAGCAGGATAATGATCACCCAAAGGGCGAAATTCCGGAAATTCGGATTCATCTTCGTTCCCGCTAAACATCGTTCCGGCCCAAGGGCCGTCACTGGTTGAAACAGCACCCGCTGCTACTTGGGCGTTTGTTCAATGTAGGCCTGGTTTGCGCGCTTGCCAAGTGAGTCTTGCATCACTCTCAAGTGAGCCTTACATCGCTCTCAGGACCGGCCGCGAAGTTGTGGGTCGGTCGCGCCGCCGCGCGCCCATTCTCCGCCGCAATGACGAGCGTACGGTTGCTTTGCAGCCGCAAGGCCGCCCCGCCCAAGGTTGCCGTGAAGGCGATCCCGGCGCGCAGCGCTTGACGGAACCGCAGCGCCAGAGCTTCGAGGCGATCGAGACGAAGCGCCTTGCCACCACTTATCAATTTTAGCTCATGGGCGAGAAATCGCAAAAGAATCTCTTCCGGCTCCTCCGCGAGCGCCGATATGTCGGCTCGAAATCCGCCTGGCTCGCGCCGGGCCGCGAGACCGGCGCGCACCGCGCGCGCGCGGGCGGCAAGCGCGGCGTCCGCCCTGGCGGCCCGGCGGCCGAGCCTCAGCAAGGCGGCGCGGCCAAGACCTTCGTCCGCGAGCAGACCGCCGAGGCGCCGTATCCTGGTTCTCGCATAAACAGGATCAGTGTTCGAAGGGTCGTCGAAAAAAGGATGCGCCCTCGATTCGCATAAGGTGGCGAGGTCCGCCTTGGCATGGGCCAGCAAGGGCCGCGCGAGGATCAACCCATTGCGATCGCTCGAACTTGCCATGCCGGAGAGCCCCGAAACGCCGCTGCCGCGCAGCAGCCGGAGCAGAATCGTTTCGGCTTGATCGTCGGCGTGATGCGCGGTCATGACGTGATCGGCGCCAATCCTGGTCGCACAGTCGAACAACAGTTCATAGCGGGCCTCGCGGGCGCGCTCCTGAATTCTTGATTTTGGCTTGACGCCATCCCAGACGAGAATGGCGTGCGGCAGCGCCAGCCCGGCGGCCCAGCGGGCGACCATTTCGGCCTCGCCGCGCGAGTCCTGGCGCAATCCGTGGTCGACGGTCGCGACATAAAGCGGGGGTGGCCGGGCGCGCGCCCGCGCCCACTCCGCCGCGAGCAGCATCAAGGCGACCGAAACGGGGCCGCCGGAAACGCCAAGAACGATTCCCCGCGCGGCCTCCCAAGGGCTGAAAAGCGCACCGATGTCGCTGGCGGTGAATCCCGCCTTGGCTGGCGCGTGGGACGGTGTTTTGGCGGACCTGGCGCGGCGCTCGCCCGCAAGGTTTGCGTAAGGCCTGCCGGGTTCGGGTCTCTTGCACATTAGCATTTCGCGCGCTTGGCCTCCCGTTCGGCGCCGGTCTTGACCGTGGCCGGCGCATTAGGATATTTCCGCCCGATTTCGCCATAGGTCGCGCAGGCTTGTTCCTTGGCGCCAAGGGCATTCAACGACTGGCCGAGGCGCAAGAGGGCTTCCGGGGCGCGCGGCGAATTGGCGTAGTGGGTCGATATCTTTAGATATTGTTCCGCCGCCTCGGACTGCCGGCCGCGCTGGTAGAAGCTTTCGCCGAGATAATAGATCGCGTCGGAAGCCATTTTGTTCTTGGGATTCTTTTCAAGAAACCCGGCAAAGCCCTTTTCCGCGTTTTCATATGCCCTTTGTTTGAAATAGCCTAGAGCAATGTCGTACTCCTCTTTCGCGGGATTGGGCGCCATGGCGATGACTGTGCCGCCGGGCGTGGTGATGCCGGGTGCCGGGACGCTGGCGGCGGCCATCGGTGGCGTTGGCGTTGTTGGTGGCGGCCCCGCTATGCGGGAGCGGCCAAGGGAGAGATCGAGCGGCGCGCCGGGTTCGTTTCGATCGGGCCCTCCCGGACCGCTCTCGTTGGGGCGCCCGCCCGCCGGGTTCGTGCTCGCGGCCGGGGCGAAGCTTCCGAGCGGGCGGGGCGCCCCCGGGGCGCTGGGATTTTGGGATGGATCGAAAGCGTCGCCGTGCCCGGTCGCGCGGGAGGATGCGATAGCGGCATTTTGCGGCAGGCCGCGATCTTCCCCGTTGATTTGCGTCGCGGGCGCTTCACTACGCTTTTGCGGCGGCTTGGCCGCAGGCGTGCCCTGCGCGCCCTCGTGAAAGCGGAAATCGACATCTTCCTGGAACTTCTTGAGTTGTTCCGCGAGTCGGCGGGTCTCGAACTGCATCTGTTCGATTTGCCCGCTGATCTGCCGCATCTGGCTTTCGAGCCGTCCGACCCGGACAAGAAGACCCGCTGAATCCTGTTGGGTTCCGTCCTGCTGCTCCCCAGCGTAGGGGACATCGCCGGGCTCGCCGATTTCGCCAGGCGGACGGCCGTAACCTTGCGCGATGTGAATCTCGTTTCGCGCCGCCGTGATTTGCGCATCGAGCCGGACTATCCGGGCGTCTTGAGCAATCGCGGTCTCCGCGCGAGCGGCAACCGAAACCAACGCCACAAACAGACTGGCCGCGACCATGAAGAGCAAGGGTTTATCGAAGTGCGTCATCCGGCAATATCCTCAAGCCTGGGCGGCTTCCATTGTAAGCACGGTTTTCAGGCTAAATTTTGGACGCCGGTGTCGTGGCGTCGAGGATGATCATCATATTCGATCAAATAATAAGGCTTTTAGGAGATAGCAGCGGGAGCGCCTCGCGGCGAGACTGCACGCGCCGCAGTCGGTTGCGCGCGCTCGAAACATAAGCACCGGCGTCGCTGCGCGGCGGTTCGATTTTAGGAAAACGTCAGGCAAACCCGGCGTCACGGCAACAGCGCGCTTTCCTATCCCCGCGTTAAGGCTTTATATGCGGCGTATCACTTGGGCACGAAGCCCGGCGGGCCTCGCTAATCTGGGGAATGTCCGATGACGAAGCCAGGAAACGGCAGCGGCGACGGGCGGGGACGGCCGGCGGCGGCGCGCCCAAGAATCCAAAAAAACGTTCCCATACTTTCCGCGCTCTCCTGAGGGAGCGGTTTTTCATTAGGGCACCTCGAAAAATACCCCTTCCGCGCGGCCTACAAATCAGATTCAAAGAATCTCTTTGAATTTGACCACCGGGAGCGGGTGCGATGGGGCAATTGGGTTTCTTTGATCTAAGCCGGCGCTATGAAGGCCTCGAC
>DASYNQ010000359.1:0-9610 GCA_036008425.1 Methylocella sp.
CCCGAGGACGTGACGATTTTCACCGGCGATCTTGCGCTTCTTTTGCAAACTGGCGCCCGCATCAACGATGCCCTCGAATTATTATCGGACGACTCGGACATCGGCCGATTGCGGCCGACGGTTGCCAAGATCACCGCGGCCATTCTCGCGGGCGAAAGTTTCGCCGATGCGCTGGCCCGTCATCCAGCTTTATTTTCACCGATGTATGTCGTGCTCGCGCGGGTTGGCGAGGCCTCCGGCACGCTGGTCACCATCCTGGAGGTGCTCGGTGCCGAGCGGGTCCGGGCCGAGGCGCTGCGCCGGCGCTTCGGCGACGCCTTGCGGTATCCCGCCTTTGTCTTGGTCGCGGCGAGTGCCGTGCTCCTCTTTTTCCTGACTTTCGTGCTGCCGCAATTTGGCGCGGTACTGCGCGACTTCAACGCCAAACTCGACCCGATCGTGCTCGGCTTCCTTGCGCTTTCGGATTTCCTGCGGGCGCACACCGCGGCGCTCGCGGCGACGATCGTCGCCCTCGTCGGCGGCGGCTGGTTTTTCTTGCGCCGTCCCAAGGTGCGCGGTAAGATCATGGAAACGCTCGCGCATTTGCCTTTTATCAGCCGGGTTTTGGATTTTCATCGAACCTCCATCTTCTGCCGCAACCTTGGTGTCCTCCTCGCGAGCGGGGTCCCGCTGACGGCGACGCTGCGAATACTCGCCGATTTGATGGCAACGACGGGACGCTTCGCCGCCTGGAGCAAGACCGTCGATCTCGTCCGCCACGGCGGCAAGCTTTCCGACGCGCTCGCCAAGACAGGGGTGATTCCGCCGATGGCCATTCGGACCTTGCGGCTCGGCGAAGAGTCGGGTCAACTGCCCATGCTCGCGCAACGCATCGCGGAGTTTTACGAAGCCAAGCTTCAACGCAGCCTCGATCGGCTGGTCGGTATCGTCGGCCCCCTGGCGATCGTCTGCATCAGCATCATTGTCGGCGGCCTGATCGTTTCGGTCATGACCGCTCTTATGTCAGTCAGCAGCGTCGTCGGATGAATAAGGATTGATCGCGATGAATATTTGCAAGAGGTGGCCGCAAGGTATCCGGCGGTCGGGGCGAAGCTTGGAACGCGGTTCGCGTGAAGCTGAAATTGCCGGCACCTCCGGTAGCGGGCGTGAAGACGGCTTTACCTTGATCGAAATCCTGGTCGTGATCACGATCATCGGCCTGCTCATGAGCCTGGTCGGCCCGCGGGTCCTCACTTACCTCAGCGAGTCCAAGGTGAAGGCCGCGACGATCCAGATCCAGAGCTTCGCTGGTTCGCTCGATCTTTTCTATCTCGATCTCGGACACTATCCTTCGACCAGCGAAGGCCTTGCCGCCTTGGTGCAACGTCCGGCGGGCGAAACCGGATGGAACGGCCCTTATTTGGCGAAGGGCTATGTTCCCAACGATCCTTGGGGGCATCCCTATAGCTACCGTTCACCCAGCGAACACGGCCCCTATGAGATCGTCTCCCTCGGATCGTCCGGCAAGGAAGGCGGGACCGGCACGGCGATCGCCATCAAGAGCTGGGAGCGACGATGAGGCGGCGCCGGGGCGAGAGCGGGTTTACCTTGCTCGAGACGATTTGTGTCCTCGCCATCATCGCCATGCTCGCGGCCATAGCCTTGCCGGCGTTTCCACGTGGGACCTCGCGGACAATGCTCGAAGCCTACGCGGTTGAGACGGCGGCCTTGCTCAAGGCCGATCGCAGCGCGGCCATCCGGCGCGGCGTCGCCGTCGCGACCGACCTTAGCTCGATCTCCCGGACGATCCGTTCCGGCGCGAGCGGGCGTTTGTTGCAATTGCCCCAAGATGTCGGGTTTAACGCAATCCTTGCGAGCCAATGCGGCCAACGTGTCGCCGGAATGGCAATCCAGTTCCTTCCGTCTGGAATGTCCTGCGGCGGCACGATTTTCCTCTCGCGGCTCGGGACAACGCTCGAAGTCCGCGTCACTTGGCTGACAGGGGGGGTCGAAATTGTTCCAAGCAATGCCTTTTGAACGCCCCGTTGAGGAGCTGGATGCCAGCGCGGGGTTCACCCTCATCGAGGCCCTGGTTGCGCTCGCCGTCACGGCCGTCTCCTTGGCTGCAATCGGGTTGCTCGTGGCGGGAAATATTCGCGGTTCAGGAAGGATCGAGCAGCATCTCGGGCTCGTCGAAGCTCTGCGGGCGGTCGAGACCGGCCTTCCCGATCGAACGAGCCTTTCGACCGGAACTCTCACCGGCGAAATGCATGACCAAGCTTGGTCCGTTGATATCGCGCCCTTTCCGGCCGATTTCGTTAACCCGCACGCGGCCCAATTCTGGACACCCCAAACAATTGTCATCAAGGCGCAATCGCCGTCCGGAGCGGTGCTTCAAGTCGAGACGATACGGCTTGGCAGAAGGACCGGCGCGCAATGACAGACTGGCGCGACTCCGCCCCCCGCCTGGCGTCCGACGAGGGCGGGTTCACGCTTCTCGAAGCCCTTGTCGCGATCGCCCTGATGGGCGTGCTCCTCGCGACACTTTCGACAGTCACGGCGCAGTGGATGCCGGGCTGGAAGGCGGGCTTTGACCGCGTGCAGAGGGCCGATCTGCTCGGTCTCGGCCTCGACCGGATCGTCGCCGATCTTGCCGCAGCGGAATTCGTGTCACCGGGCGGCGGGAACGCGCGGCCTCTCTTCGACGGGACACCATCGTCAGTGACCTTCGTGCGGTCCGCGATTGGCCCAAATGCATCGGCCGGGCTCGAAATTGTGCGCCTTGCCGAAACGGACGACGCGCGGGGCCGCGTCCTGGTCCGCGCCCGGGTCCCGTTTGTGCCGGTCACGGCCGAGGCCCTGGACAGCGACGAGCTTGAATTCACCAATCCGATCGTGCTGGTGCGCCCACCGTTTCACGTTTCCTTCGCCTTCGCTGGCAGCGACCGCATCTGGCAAGAAACATGGCATGATGTCATGCAATTGCCAAATGCGGTCCGCGTGACTGTTCGCAATGCCGTGACCGACCAGATCTTGCCGGCCTCGACGGCGACCTTGCTCAATGTGAACGCGCCGGCCGAATGCGTACGCGGCACGGGAACCGGTTGCGGCGGCCAAAATAACGGAGCAGCGATCCCAAGGTTACCCGGGACGACGCAGCCCGGGACGACACAGCCCGGGCCGGGACCGCCGCCCCAGTAATCCGCTCCACCCCAAACGACCCTGGCGGCCCAACTCCTGCAAGGTGCTTTAGCCGACTTTCCAAGTGGATGCTGGTTCGCGTCAAGAAAATACGACAAAGTGAAACTCAAGAGCCTTTTTATGCCTCGACCGGAACTTAAGAATCCTCCAGCCGCGGACGGCTTTATTATCGTCGCGGTGCTCTGGATTCTCGCCGCCCTGGCGGCGCTCGCCTCCGTCTACGCGATGTATGTCGCCAACACCGCGATGGCCGCGCGCGTGTACGACTCCAGGCTTCAGAGCGAAGCTCTGATTGCCGCAGGGCTCGAACTCACCGCCTACCGGTTGAGTGGGTTCGAGGACGCTTCGCGCCCGACGTCGGGCGCCTTCGACTTCGAGCTGGGACGATCCCAAGTTGGCGTGGCGTTTCGTTCCGAGGGGGCGCGAATCGACCTCAACCTCGCACCCAAGGCATTGCTCTCCGGCCTGTGCGTTGTGCTCGGTGCAAAGCCCGAGGACGCGGATTCCTATGCGGATCGCATCGTTGCCTGGCGGACAAAACCGGGGCCGGGCAATCAAAACCAGGAAATCGAGGCGTATAAATCCGCGGGCTTAAACTACGGGCCGCGGCAGGCCCCCTTTCAAAATGCCGCAGAATTGCGGCTTGTGCGGGGATTGCCGGCGGCGTTCGTGGACAACGCTCTCCCCTTTGTGACGGTTTTCAACGGCCGGGCGGAGATCGATGTCAACGAGGCCGCGCCGGAGGTGGTTGCGGCCTTGCCCGGCATGAACCCGAAGCTGGTGGAAGCTATTCTCACGCGCCGCGATCCCCAAAATCCGCAAGCGGTTTTGAGTCTGCTTGGCGCGGCGGGTTCCAGTGTCGCGGTCGGCGGGCGCAAGGCGACACGGGCCGCCCTTCACATCACCCTTGACACCGGCCGCAAGGTGAACGCCGATGCCGTCCTCCTCATTACCGAGAATAACAGCCCCGAACCCTATCGCATCCTAGCCTGGCACGACGATTTTGATGGCCCCGGCTGAGTCCGGACCAAGACCGGAGATTGAATGAACTCCTACCGCGCAGTTGTCGAAGCGTCGTCCCACTGGATCGACCGTGTCGCAACGACGATCGTCGAGGGCCGTGAGTCATTGCGCTCAAGGCGTCTCTACCGGCTCGTCGAACAGCCGGACGGCGCTTTCGTGCTGCACGGGGCCTCGCAAAGGGAAGCTTGGGACTCGGGTGGGGAGCAAATTCACATCGTCGACGGGCATATCGATGCCTCCGTTTCGGCCAACCTGACAGAAATATTGCGCGGCGCCCATGTCGAACTCTTGCTGCAACCCAATCGTTTCTTGTTCCGAATGCTCGAATTACCGCGCCGTGCCTCGGATTTCCTCGAAGGAATTATCCGCGCTCAGATCGACCGCCTGACACCGTGGAGTGCCGCCGAGGCGGCCTTCGGCTGGTATCCTTCGACCGAAACCGCCAACGATCGAATGGCCGTCACAATCGCCGCGACGGCGCGGACGCTGGTCGCGCCGTTCATAAGCGCGATCGCTGGTCTCGGCGCCGACACGATCGTTGTATCGGCGGCATTGCAACAACCCCGGCCGGATATCGCGGCCATTAAGATATGCGAACAGAAGACCGGACAGGCGGCCGACCAGCGCCGTTTCCGGCGTATTCTGATCAGGCTCCTTGCCGTCGCAGGCGTTTTTAGCGCGGTGTCGGTCGCGGCGAGTGCCGTCATCGGCGGCGTGATCGAGACGCAACGAGACGATTTGACGCGCCGCATCGCGGAGCGCCGCGTCGCGATCCAACCGGGTCACGACGCGACGAGCGAGGCGGCGCTTGATTTGCAACGGCACAAGCATGAAACGCCATCGAGCGTCATTGTCATCGAAGCCTTATCGCGGGTGCTGCCGGACGATACTTATCTGACCGAGCTCAGAATCCTTGGCGATAAGATGCAGATCGTCGGCGTGACGCGAGATGCCCCATCCTTGATCCGCCTTATCGAACAGACCTCGCATTTTAGCCGCGCGACCTTTTTTGCCCCGACAACGCGATCGCCATCGGAGTCGGGCGAGCGTTTCTCCATCGAGGCTCACATCGAGCCGGTTTACACGCCAGGTCTGTGATCAGCCCCATGCTCCGCGCACATCCGATCCAAAAACTTTTAACACGTGCGCACGCCCTGCCGCTTTTAAGTTATGCCGCGCTCATTATCGGGTTGGCGGTTATTGCCTGGCTCGCGCTTGCAAGCCTTGCCGGCGGTTACGCGGAATACGCGGCCGCCGCGGATTTGCTCGACCGGCTCGAAGGCCGCAAACCCGCGACCGGGCCGTCCGGTATCGCGTCCGGCATGTCCGGCTCGCCGTTTCTGGAAGGGCGGACCGTGGAAGTCGCGGGCGCCGCGCTACAACAGCGGGTCGTTGCGGCTGTCAGGGACGCAGGCGGAAATGTGCAGTCCTCACAGGTCGATTTGCAAGGGTTGCAAGCTAAACAAGGCTACGTCAGCCTCTCGGCAAACTGCGAGGTCGGCCAGGGCGCCTTGCAGCAGTTGCTTTACGATCTGGAATCGGGAATGCCGTTTTTATTTATTGACCAACTCGTGGTACAAATGCCGCAATCGAGTGGTGGATCAGGCGTTGACACGGAAGCTGCGCGGATGCGCGTGCAAATCGATGTCTCGGGACAATGGCAGGGGACCAAATGATAAGGCTTTGCGCTTGCGTGATCGTGGCAATTGGCGCTTTTTCCGTGAACGAAGCCATCGGCCAGGCGGCCGGCGCGACCCTGCGGGAAATGGACGCGGGTCTGCCCAGTCCAAACACGGAGCAACTCCCTACCACCCCCAAGGATGTGGGCGCGCGACAGCCCCCGCCGGGCGGCAATCCGCTGTGGGGGATTCCAATCAGCACGCTCGACGCCACTCGGGAACGGCCGATTTTTTCGGCGTCCCGTCGGCCGCCCATGCCGCCGGTCGTGGCTCAGCGGGTGGTCGCGCCCCCGCCTCCGCCCAAACCAGCCACACCTGAGCAGCCGCTCCTCACGCTCGTCGGAACCGCGATCGGCACGCCCAAAAATATCGCGGTGGTGCTCGACCGCACCACAAAAACTCTTGTTCGTCTCCATGTCGGCGAAGCGGCCTCGGGGTGGATTTTGCGCTCAATCGATTCGCGGACAATGACCGTCGAGAAAAATAGCCAGACCGTGACCGTGGCTCTACCGGCGCCCGGCTCCGTGCCGGCGCATCCGCTGCCTGTTTCGGAAGCTTCCGGGGCCGCCCGCGAGTTTTGAACGTGCCCCGGTTCAGGAAAACGGTCGCCTTCTCGGCAAATCTGCGGAATCAAGGGGGCCTAAGCACGATGGCATCGGCCCAATGCCATCGTGCTTCGCTTCAATCTGGCTTAACTTCGGCGGGCTCCTCCAAACCGGGGGCTTGGCATTGACAAAATCCGTCGAAGGCGGCAAGTTGAGCCTCAATAACCTCGTCGTCGATATCTTCCGCATCCGTGGAGCCGCGGTTGGCTTTCGTGCTTTGTAGAGACGGCCGACGGGTTTAGGGGAGGAGATGACGTTATGAAATCTGTCCACAAAATGATCCCGCTGGCTGTTGTTGTCACATTTGCTTTTGGTTCCAGTGCCGGCCGGTCGCAGGGGTTGACCGAAGACCAAGGTGAGAAGATCGCAAAGAAGTGCCGGGCGGCGGCTACGTTCGTAAATACCAATGACCCTAAAACCATTCTGTTTCGACCGAAGACAGGCAAGGGTGTGTGGTGGTGCGCCGTGACGAATCGTGAGGGCACCCTGTTGGCAATCCGCGCCTCGGATACCAACGAAGACGGCTGCAAAGAGGATGAATTCACCTCCGATGCGGCCCGGTTAAGCGAGTTGATCGCCATTGCCAAGGCTTGGACAACCTCCTTTAGCAACAGTGAAGTAGCGGTGGACAGCAGGGCCGTGGGGCTTAACTCCAGGATCGATCAAACTGGTACTTTCGGCAACACAAAGGGCGACAATGCGGGGCCTGGACCCCTTTGGGGCGTATGGGCCACCAATCTGCTTCGGCATACCGATCGCGAAAACGGATACACCTGCGGCAAACGGCACTTCGGGGTCGTTGCCTTCGCCGGAGGGGTGCCTGTATACGATTGCACATCGCACAAGCTCCTCGGCGGGGCCGGAGCGAGCGGTGATTCCGTCGACGCCGACGACTTGGTGACGAGGAAAGCCATCGCGTTGGCAGGATTTTGCGCTACGCCATAACAGATAGAAACTCATACAACTTGAATTGCTCTACAGGGGATCTAGCGTTCCCTGTTTTTTGCTTCCGGCGCGCAAGGAACCGGAGTTTTTATGACAAAAGCGAACGTCGGCATCATCGGTGGATCGGGCGTCTATGAACTGCCGGGGCTCGAAGACATCCGGGACGAGTGGGTGGCGACACCATGGGGCGAGCCCTCGGACCCACTTCGCTTCGGCCGGATCGGAAAGACCGAAGCAGTATTCCTGCCCCGCCACGGGCGCGGCCACAAATTGTCGCCCTCGGGCATCAATTATCGCGCCAATATCGACGCGCTGAAACGCGCCGGCGTGACCGACATCGTTTCGGTTTCCGTCTGCGGCTCGTTCAAGGAAGAGCTTTATCCGGGGCTTTTCGTGCTCGTCGATCAATTCATGGACAAAACATTCGCGCGGCAAAGCTCGTTTTTCGGCAATGGCTGCGTCGCCCATGTCTCGATGGCGCACCCGATAGCACCCTTGCTGCGCGACAGAATCGCGGCGGCGGCGGCGGCCGAAAATATCGCTTTCGTCAACGGCGGGACTTATGTCTGCATCGAAGGCCCACAATTCTCCTCGCTTGCCGAATCGCTTGCCTACAAGGCCGCTGCCGGCGATGTCATCGGTATGACCGCGATGCCCGAGGCCAAACTCGCCCGCGAGGCGGAGATTTCCTATGCGACGATCGCGATGGTCACCGATTTCGATTGCTGGCATCCGAAGCATGATGATGTCGATGTCGCCTCGGTCATCAGAGTGGTGGAAGCCAATGCCGGAAATGCGGCGAAGCTTTTGGCGCGGCTGTTGCGGGACTTTCCGGCGGAGCACGAGCCCTGTCCGATTGGTTCCGACCGGGCACTCGATCATGCCTTGCTGACCGCGGCCCCGGCCCGCGACCGGGATCTGATGAAGAAGCTGGATGCGATCATGCAGCGGGTCAATCGTTCATGACCCTCGACCTCAAGGACACGATCCGTACAATTCCCAATTACCCGAAACAAGGCATCATGTTCCGGGACATCACGACGCTTCTCGGCGACGCCCGCGCGTTTCGCCGCGCGATCGACGAATTGGTGCAACCCTGGGCCGGAACCAAGATCGACAAGGTCGCGGGCATCGAAGCGCGGGGGTTTATTTTCGGCGGCGCAGTGGCGCATCAGCTTTCGGCGGGCTTCGTGCCGATCCGCAAGAAAGGCAAGCTGCCGCACACCAAGGTGTCGATTGCCTATTCGCTCGAATATGGGCTCGACGAGATCGAAATGCACGAGGACGCCGTGGCGCCCGGCGAAAGGGTGATCCTCGTTGACGATCTGATCGCGACCGGCGGCTCGGCGGAAGGCGCGGTCAGGCTTTTGAAGAAAATCGGCGCCGATGTGGTGGCGGCCTGTTTCGTGATTGATCTGCCGGATCTCGGCGGCACCAAGAAGATCAAGGCCCTGGGCGTGCCGGTCAGGACGCTGATGTCCTTTGGAGGGCATTGAGAAGGGCGGCTGCTTTTGTGCAGGTTTCTCGGACGCCTGCATCACAAAACCCTCCACCAGCTCCCACGCCCCGAGAAACCTGCACAGAAGGGGATATGCGGGTCGCTTTGGTTAAATTGTGATATACGGAAATGACTTCTATTCAGCCGGCGGCGTCGGCTCGGATTCGAGTAACTTCGCGATTGCGGCGACGGTTTCATCCCGTAAGTTTGGGTCATCAAGCTTACGAAGATCGGATGGATCAGTTACCTTTATTGCCTCCACGTCGTATCGCGTTCCCGTCGATAGGTGGATGAAAAAACCGTGGAAACGGAGTGGTGCGCCCCGATTTCGCTCGAAAAATAGTAGTTCCCCATATCCATCATGTTTTGCGGCACGCGCAGTCGTATCGGCGGGATTCTGTGTATATTTGTATCGTAAGATTGGCCATTTTATTTGAAGCATTTCGGCGTGAAAATGCCCGAAAGCCAATTCAGCCGCAGCTCCTTGAACTTCGGCATGTGTTGAAACGCTTTTCCGTTTGCTTCTGCCGGCAAAGGTTACGGGCACCTCGAAAAATATTCGCTTGAGGCGGGACGATCGGCGATTGAGGTCGCCGTGGTGTCGGTTTCCGGTTTAATGGGCGCCGGCCTTTCATCGAGGCTATTTGAAGCCGCTACCCGCGCAATCGGGAAGACGATTT
>DASYNQ010000360.1:0-2601 GCA_036008425.1 Methylocella sp.
CCTGCGGTCGCCGCCCGTCTCGAACAGCAAGGGAACATCGAGAACGACGAGCCTTGCGCCGTTTTTTTCCGCCTCGGTCAGGAAAGCATCGCGGCTGGCGGCGACCAGCGGATGCATGATCGCTTCGAGCCGCGCCAGCGCCGCCGGATCGTCGAGGACCCGGGCGCCAAGGAGGGCACGATCGACCACGCAATCGCGGGTGGTCCCAGGAAAGGCCGCCTCGATTTTCGGCGCGGCTTCCCCACGATAGAGCGCGTGGACCACGGCGTCGGCATCGTGGACCGCGATTCCCTCGGCGCGAAACATCGTGGCGACGGTCGATTTCCCCATGCCGATCGACCCCGTGAGGCCCAGAATAAACATCATACCGCCGCCGCAATATCCGCCTCGACCACGGCGCGCAGCTCCGGCGTGACGCAAGGTTTCATGCCGAACCAGCGCTCGAACCCAGGCACCGCCTGATGCAAAAGCATGCCGATGCCGGAGACCGCCCGGAGACCGCGCGCATTCGCCGCCCTTATCAACGCGGTTTCGAATGGAACATAGACGATATCGCTGACGACGGCATCCGGCGGCAGAGGCGCGAGATCGATGACGAGCGGCGGCTGGCCCCGCATGCCGAGCGACGTCGTATTGATGAGAAGATTGGCGTCGGCCAGCGCGCCGGATAGACCAGCGAAATCCACAACCTCGATCGACGCGCCAAAGTCCGAAGCAAGCGCCGCCGCGCGCTCCATGGTGCGATTGATCAAAAAAATGCGCTTCATGCCGCGCAGTTTAAGCGCGTAAATAATCGCCCGCGCGGCCCCTCCGGCGCCAATAACCACGACCTTCCTGGAGGTAATGTCCCATCCGGGCGCATCCTGATCCATGGCACCCACAAAAGCGGCGGCGTCGGTATTGTCGCCGCAAAGTTTTCCCGCCTCTATCCACAAGGTATTCACAGCCTTGAGGCGGCCCGCTGTTGGGGTCGTGACATCGCAGAGTTCGAAGGCGGTTTGCTTATGCGGCAAGGTCACATTCGCGCCGGCAAAACCATGCCGCGCGAGATCATGCACAAACGCCGGTAAATCGGCCGGCGCGACTGCGGCCAGTTCGTAAGACCCGTCGATCTTGAGGCGTTCCAGCCAAAAGCGGTGGATCAACGGCGAACGCGAATGCGTCACCGGCCAGCCGATGACACATGCCTTTGGTTTGACAATTACACTGTTATCTGCCATTTTTCATCAATTTTCATGGATTCTTGCCATGACGACGACAATCATTCGCAGAGAAACACGCAAGCGCGGATTCTTCGGGATCATCTTCAGAATCCTGTTCTATGCCTTCAATATTTTCATGCTTTTGTGGGTCTCGGTGCTCTGGTACGGCCTTGCTAACTTGACTGGCCAGCATGACATAAGAAACCCCGCGACGGGCGCCGCAGGACTTGCTGGCACAGGCATGATCGCGATTATGTGGCTGCTCGGCGACGCGATCCTCGGCGCCCTCGTATTGATGACCAGAGGGTCAAAGATCGTCGTCGAAGAGCAGATCGATGCCAAAAGACGGCAGATAACCGCACCTGGACGCAGCAAGACCACTGCGGCGCTCTTCGCGATCTTCCTAGGTGGGGTTGGCATTCACAGATTCTACCTTGGGCGCCCAGTGTCAGGAATGCTCTATCTTGTTTTCTGCTGGACCCTGATTCCTGCATTCATCGGGTTCCTTGAGGGCTTAATCCTGCTTTCGATAAGCGAGGACGATTTCGCGCAACGCTACGCCTGAAACGACGTGCCTGTGCCGTGAGCCGGGGTTTCACGAAAGGAGACTTCCTTCCTCGCGCAGGAATTTTAGGAGCGTCAAAAGGGGGAGCCCCAGGATCGTCGGGTGATCGCCCTCGATCGCATCGAAGAGATGGATGCCGGCGCCCTCGATTCGATAGGCCCCGGCGATGCCAAGGAGAGCGTCGCCGACGTTCGTCATATAGGCCTCGATGAATGCCGGGGAAAGCCGTCGGCAAGTTAGGCGCGCGACCCCAACCGTCCCGAAAAGAATGCTATTTTCGCGCGCGACGCAGCAGCCAGAATAAAGTTCATGCGTGCGCCCGGACAAGGCTTCGAGTTGCGCCATCGCCGCCGCGCAGCTGGCCGGTTTGCCTAAGAGGCGGCCTTCAAGACAGAGCGTCTGATCCGCGCCGATAACGAGCCGCCCCGGCTTTTCCTTGCTGACCGGCAAGGCCTTGGCCCGGGAAAGATGAAGCGCGATGTCGGCGGCGTTGGCACCCGCCGCCACGAGCGGCGCTTCGATCGCGCGTTCATCGATCGCGGCGGCGTAAACGTCGAACGGTATCCCGGCGGCGCTAAGAAGGCCTCGGCGGGCGAGGCTTTGCGAAGCGAGAACAAGCGGCGCCGTGCCGCGCCAAAACCCGGTCATGATGAGGCTATGAATTTCAACTGGTGAATCTTGTAGAGATCGATTACCGCCGCCGCGGTTTCCTCGATCGAGCGATGCGTCACATCGATTGCCGGCCAGCCATGCTCGGCGCAAAGCTTGCGTGCCCGCGCGAGTTCGCCTGCAACCAGGAGACGGTCCACATAAGGTGAATCGGGGTTTGCGTTC
>DASYNQ010000361.1:0-5129 GCA_036008425.1 Methylocella sp.
CGGCGTGCCCGTAAAGCGGGTCAACATGCCGGTGTCCGTAAGACCAGGCGCCACGGCGTTCACACGGATTCCCGACTTGGCGACCTCGAGCGCCACCGACTTGGTGATGCCTTCGACGGCGTGCTTGCTGCCGACATAGACAGAGGCCCCCGCCGCACCCTCGTGCCCGTAGGTCGAGGAAATGTTGATAATGCTACCGCTGCCCTGTCCATGCATGACTCGCACTTCGTGCTTCATGCTTAGGATCACGCCGAGAACATTCGTGTCGAACGTCGCGGCATAGCTTTCCGCGGTCTGGTCCGTGATCGGGCCAACTTGCCCTTCGGTGCCGGCATTGTTCACGGCGATATCGAGACGACCAAACCGTGCGACGGTCTTGTCGACCAGAGCGCGGACGTCATCCTCCTTGCGGACGTCGGCGTTCATGAACTCGGCCTCCGAACCGAAAGAGCGCAGTTCCTTAACGAGCGCCTTGCCGACCTCATCACGCCGACCGGCAACGACCACCTTCGCACCCTTCTTGGCGAAGGCGACGGCGGCGGCGCGCCCGATGCCGGTGAGTCCACCGGTGATCAAGACAACTTGAGTGCCCATGATCGACTCCTTGATTAATCTGCGTTTTGAGCTGCAGAAGCCATTATCCAGGCGGTATTTTGTCGCTCACCTTGAAGGCTTCCCATCGCTCTCGTGATCAAGGATTTAGGCGGTCATTGCGTGGCGGAAAAAGACTTTGTAAGCTGGATGGCATACCTCGGAAGCATGGGGAAGGTATGGAACTGCGTCATCTCCGCTATTTCGTCGCTGTTGCAGAGGAGGGCAGCCTCACGGTCGCCGCCGAGCGGCGGCTGCACACGGCGCAGCCTTCGCTCAGCCGTCAGATCCGCGACCTGGAATACGAGGTGGGTGCACAGTTGCTGGCGCGCAGCGCCCGTGGCGTCGAGCTGACCGATGCCGGCCGAGTCTTCCTGGATCATGCGCGCCTGGCGCTCACTCAGGCGGAAGTGGCCGTCGAAGCCGCGCGGCGGGCCGCCCAGCCGTCCAAGCCTTCATTCGCGCTCGGCTTCCTGACCGGGCAGGAGATGGACTGGTTGCCCGAAGCCATGAACACCCTGAAGGACGAGCTCCCCAACATAGACGTCACCGTTTCGAGCGACTACTCGCCCCAGCTCGCCGATGCTCTCATGCGGGGAAAGCTCGATCTGGCCTTCATGCGCCCGGAGGCCAATATGTCCGAACTCGACTACAGGGTCATCGTGAAGGAGCCAATTGTCGTCGTCCTGCCGAGCGATCATCGCCTCGCGTCGCGCCAGGCCATCGCACTTCAAGACATCGTGGGTGAGACATTTCTCGGTATGTCGAACACGGCACCCACGCTCCGAGCGGTTATTGACGACTACCTGAAGCGGTCCGGGGTCGATCTCCGGCCAGCGCATAGGATCGACAATTTGGGGATGGCGATGTCGCTGGTCGCATCCACGCGCGGCGTGACGCTGCTCCCGGCCTACGCCGAGAATTTTCTGCCATGGTCGGTGACCAGCCGCCCACTGGCGGGCGACGATGCGCCCACCATCGATCTTGTGGCCGGCTACAACAGGACGAATACGTCCCCGACGTTGAAGTTCTTCCTTTCCAAACTAGACCGGTTGATCTCCGGTTGCCGGATGAGGCCCTCAGACATCACTAGCCCGCGAAGGGCTGGTAAAAAGCCCCCCCTTTCAGGGTGATTGAGTTCGCATCGACGCGGGCCGGCGGTCGGCACATGACGGGTGCTGGTGGACGAGTGTGTATCGGCGCAGGCTTTGCCCGCTCATCCCTCATGCCCCTTGGCATGATGCGCATCATAAAGCCAGTCGTAGCGGGCGAGCATTTTTTGCGGGCCCAGCGCACGCAATGCCATATCACGGAGAAACGCCGCGGGACCGGCAAGATGGTAGATCTTGGCTTGCCTGCGCGACTCCCGCTGCACCCGCGCCGCGCGGAGGCACCGCGCCTCTTGATAAGCGCGGAGGCTCGTTTCGATATTTTGGCCGCATGTCAAAACATCTCCTAAGGCGCCTGCGTCCTCGATGGCCTGGGCCGCGCCCTGGGCCAGAAATGGCAGGATGGGATGCGCCGCATCGCCCATGAGCGCGACGCGCCCCGCTACCCAGCTTCCGATCGGCTTGCAATCGAAAAGTGGCCATTTCCGCCAATCGGGGGCAACGCGCAGCAAATCCCGCGCGGGTTCGGCCCAGCCCGAAAAACGTCCTTCGAGAAACCCCGGCTCGCCCGGGCTCGACCAGAAATCCGCTCCACCCGGGCAAAAATCCTCGTCCACGATCGCGACGACATTGATGACGGTGCCGCCGCGCAAGGGATAATGGACGAGATGCGCCTTGCGCCCGAGCCAAAGGGTTGTCTCGTCCCGGCGCATGTTTGCGTTGACGCGGGCGGGATCGACCGTGGCGCGCCAGGCGGTCCGGCCCGAAAATCTTAAGCTATCGGCGCCGAGCCTTTGCCGCACGAAGGAGCGCACTCCGTCCGCGCCGATCAGGCAATCGCCCGCCGCCTTCAGCCGGACCACGCCTTGCTCGATGGCAATTGAGACGGAGTTTTCGCCGGACGCAAAGCCCGCCACGGCGGCTCCAGTTTGGAGTCTGATGCTGGATTCGCGCGCGATGGCTTCCAGCAATGCGCGCTGGAGATCGGCGCGGTGCACGACGAGATAGGGCGCGCCCCAGCGCCGCTCTGCGTCATCGAGCGGCATCACCGCGAGGGTCGCGCCATCCCGCGCGCGGCGGATTCTAATCGCTTTCGGGCGAAGAGCGAAGGGCGTCAGGCGAGCGATCACGCCGAGCCTTCGCAGAACTGCGCTGGCGTTCGGCGAGAGCTGGAGGCCTGCCCCGGTCTCTTCGAGAACTTTCGCTTTTTCGTAGAGGTTGACCCGCCAGCCCCCCCGCGCGAGGCATAATGAAGCGCAAAGCCCGCCGATCCCGGCTCCTGCGATCATCGCATGCGGCGGGTTCATCGCGGCAGCTCAGGCGCGTTCAATCGCCGGTTTTGCCCCGGATTCAGAATCGAGATCGGGCTCGAAAGCGCATTCCGGCGGTTCGCACCCTCCATCGAGAAGCGCATCATAAACATAATGCGTCGAGCAATAGGGACAGATCGCGTCGTTATCGTCGCCCATGTCGATGAAAATATGCGGATGGTCGAAGGGAGGCAAAGCGCCGACGCACATGAATTCCTTGGCGCCGACCCGCACGTGCGGAACGCCCGGCTGGTTGTGGTAATGCGGCGTGCTATGGGTGGCCATGATCTGTCCAAGTCGCGGCCGGGAAAACGCTCGCAACATAAGCGGCCGCGCGGGGTTTGGGTAGTCCCCGGTTGCCAAGGCCCCGGCGGATCCCGCGTTATGAGTTATGGGAGGCGACAAATGAGCGGCGCACCGCCGGACTGGTTTAGCCGCGGCATTGGGCATATTTGGCTGCCCTACACCCAGATGAAGACGGCGGCGGGCCCGCTGCCTGTCGCGCGCACGCAAGGAAGCCGCATTTTTCTTAGCGACGGCCGCGAACTAATCGACGGAATCGCGAGCTGGTGGACCGCCTGCCACGGCTATAACCACCCGTACATCCGCGCGGCGGTCTTAGAGCAGCTCGGTCTGATGCCGCACATTATGTTCGGCGGTCTCGCGCACGAGCCCGCGCTCGATCTTGCGCGGCGGCTAGCGGGCCTCTTGCCGGAGGGGCTTGACCGGGTTTTTTTCTGCGACAGCGGCTCAGTCGCGGTCGAGGTCGCGATGAAAATGGCGGTGCAGTTCTGGCTCAATAATGGCATTACACAGCGTAGCCGCTTCGTTGCCTTCAAGGGCGGCTATCACGGCGACACCTTTGCGGCGATGTCGGTCTGCGACCCCGAGGAAGGAATGCACGGTCTCTTCGCCAAGGTCTTGCCGCAACAAATCATCGCAAGGCTACCCCTTGATGAGCCTTCCACGCAAACTTTCGATGCTCTGCTGGAACGTCATGCGCAAGACCTTGCGGGCATTATCGTCGAGCCTTTGGTGCAAGGCGCGGGCGGCATGTTGTTTCACGACGCGGACGCGCTGCGGCATTTGCGAGCGGCGGCCGACCGGCACGGTCTCCTCTTGATTTTCGATGAAATTTTTACCGGATTCGGGCGCGCCGGAACGATGTTCGCTTGCGAGGCGGCCGGCGTTACCCCTGACATTATTACTCTCTCGAAGGCGCTAACCGGCGGGACCATGGGACTTGGCGCGACGATTGCCACGAGCAAACTATTCGAGGCTTTTTTATCGGACGCGGCAAACTATGCGCTGATGCATGGCCCGACTTTTATGGCCAATCCGCTCGCCTGCGCCGCCGCCAATGCCTCGCTCGATCTTTTCGCGCGCGAGCCGCGCCTTGACCAAGTCGCGGCCATTTCCAAAATGCTTGCCGGCGCTCTCGAACCGGCCCGCGAGTTGCCGCATGTGCGCGACGTGCGGGTGAAAGGCGCGATCGGCGTCATCGAACTCGATCGCATCGATGATCTCGGCGCGTTGAGGCGCAGGTTTATCGAAGCCGGCGTCTTCGTGCGGCCATTGCGCAATATTGTCTATCTGACGCCTGCCTTTACCATCGGCGAGGAGGATCTTGAGCGCCTCACCGGCGCGGTCATCTCGGTTCTCGAACAATGGACGCGGCTTTAGCGCTTTCATCAAAACCGCAATCACCCTTGGAGCAGGCGCCTCCTCAGCATGAGGGCGAGGAATGAGGTCCTTCGCCCGATCGCCTTGCAGAGACGGGCTGCGAAGCCCTGGTTCGGCGTTGGGCTGCCGCGCGTTTCGCGGCGCCTCCTCGGAGACTGAACTGGGTGCCACCGCTTCAATCCCGCCCGTGCGGCTCGATGAGTAGCTCAAGCGGATAGCCTTGAAAAGCCTTGTCGATGGCGAGCACGACATGGCCGTGGAATTTCTCGACGCCTAGTTCGCCACGGCTCATAAAGTCGCTGAGCTCGTTGTAATGGTCGATATCGCGGCAAAGCACCCGCATCAGATAATCGATCCGGCCGCCGATTTTGTAGCATTCCAAAACTTCGTTGCGTTTGCGGATGGCCGCCAGAAAACGCTCGAAATCGGCTTCGCG
>DASYNQ010000362.1:0-4518 GCA_036008425.1 Methylocella sp.
GATGCTGCTCGAGTTGGATCGCGGCGCGGACCTCCACGCCACACTTGAGCGTTACGCGACGATTTCCCGATACGCCTCGTTCATCCGCGACATGGGCGGCGATCGCCTGCCGCAACCCCGCATCGTCGCAACCGGTGGGAGTGGCCGATGACCCGCGCCATTGTTTCCGGTGCATTGCACAAAAGCGCCGAGGAACGCACCTCGAAAAATGGGAATCCGTTCGCGACCTTCACCATCCGCGAGAGCCTCAACGGCGCAACGCGCTGGTGGCAGGCCATCGCCTTCGATGAGGCTTCGATCGCCGCCGTTCTATCGTTGAAGGTCGGCGAGCCCATCGCGGTTAGCGGCGGAATCGACGCCGAGATATATGCGCCCGCCGGTTCGGAAGGCCGGATCAGTTGGAAGATCACGGCCGACGCAATTTTGAGCGCCAAGGCGAAGCCGAAGCCGAAGCCGAAGGCCGAGCAGCGGGCCGGCCGCGAGGTCAATCAGCCCCGGCCCTTCGAGGCAAAACGTTGGGAAGGAGGGCCTGACGATGGCGTCATTCCCTTCTGATCTTCGATCCATCGCGCGCGCTCTCGGCGGCGACATCGTCGGCCGCCAAGTCGTCGCGCCCGGTCCGGGCCATAGCCCAAAGGACCGCAGCCTGTCCGTCACCGTTTCGGCGGCTGCGCCTGACGGATTCCTCGTTTTTAGCCATGCGGGCGACCCCTGGCAGGACTGTCGTGACCACGTCAAAAGCCGCCTCGGCATCGATCCGCAGCAGCGCCTAATACGGCCAATGCCAAGGCCCATAACGCTGCCAGTAGGCGCTGACGACCGCACCGGCCACGCACTGGCCCTGTGGCATCAAGCCGATCCTCGGGGCCATCTGGTCAAGCGCTACCTCGCCAGCCGCGGGCTTGAACTAGGCGACGATATCGCCGGCGAAGTGCTGCGCTGGCATCCGGGCATCCACGCGATGCTGGCGCTTTTCCGCGACATCCGCACGGACGAACCGCGCGCCATCTGCCGCACCTTCTTGGACCAGGACGGACGCAAGATCGAACGCAAATTCCTAGGTCCCGTCGGCGGTTGTGCAATCAAACTCGACGCCGACGATGAGGTCGCGCACGGCCTTCACATTGGCGAGGGCCTTGAAACATGCATGGCCGCCCGGCAACTTGGTTTGAGCCCGGCATGGGCGCTTGGCTCGGCCGGCGCAGTGGCGGCTTTCGCGGTCCTGACTAGGATCGAAACTCTCACGCTCCTTACTGAACGTTGCGAGGCTAACGCCCGCGCGGTCGAACAGTGCGCGGCCCGCTGGTATGAGGCCGGGCGCGAAGTGATCATCGTCGAGCCGAAGCGCGGCAAAGACATGAACGACTCCCTCCTGCTGGGGAGGCGTTCGTGACCGGTGACGAATATTTCCACAGTCGCCATTTTGTCCCCGACGGCGCGGCCCTGCCCGGCGAGCCGGTTGTGGAGCGCGACGCCCCCGAATCCAGGCAGCAGCGTCGCCAGAGAGAGCGCCAGGACGCGAAGGCACAGCGGCAGCGGGGCAACGGCATATATGAGCCGAACCGGCTTCAGCCGCCTGATGCGCCGCCGGACCCTCCACCGCCCACCAAAGCACCGCCGATCGAGGTAAATCCGCATGATGAGCCCGACGCCGAGAAATTCGCCCGAGAGAAGGCAAACGGGGGGTCGCACCCGACAGGCTCGCCGCCGAACGGCGCGCATTACGGTAAACGCGGGGTGGACCTTGCGGACAAGCGCAAGCCGGAGAAGCAGCCGACTGTCGAATTGGTCTCAGCAGCGGCCATAGAGCCAGAGCCGGTTGACTGGCTTTGGGATGGTTGGTTCGCGAAAGGAAAGCTTCAGGTTATCGCCGGGATACCTGGCACGGGGAAGACGACGCTCGCCCTCGCCTTCGGCGCGATAACGTCTATCGGTGGCGTGTGGCCTGACGGCTCGCAGGCAACCTCGGGCAATGTCGTCATCTGGAGCGGGGAGGACGATCCCAAGGATACGCTTGTCCCTCGTCTTATCGCAGCCGGCGCAGACCGCTCTCGCATCCATTTCGTGAAGAGCGTGAGCGAAAATGGGGAAAAGCGCTCGTTCGATCCTGCAAAGGACATGGCGTCTCTTTCGCGGGCGGTGGAACAAATTGGGGATGTCAAACTTATCATCATCGATCCGATCGCGATGGTGGCGGTAAAGGATTCGCACAGGAACGCCGAAACGCGCCGTGATCTGCAACCGGTCAAGGACCTTTGTGAGGCGACGGGCGCGGCAGGGCTGGGCATTCATCACCTGGCGAAGGGAAGCGTAGGGCGAGAGCCGCAAGAGCGGTTGGTCGGCTCTGTTGCCTTCTCGGCTGTGGCCCGCGTCGTCATGATCGCTACGAAGATGCCCCTGCGCGAGGGCGAGAAGAACGAGCGTCGCGTCCTTATCCGGGCGAAGTCGAATGTTGGCCCCGACGAGGGCGGCTATGTTTACAGCCTAGAGCAGACCGAACTCTCCGGATATCCCATCTTTGCTTCGTGTGTTTTGTGGGGCGAAGCCATCGAAGGCACGGCTCGTGAAGTTCTCGCCGAGGCCGAGTTAGAGACCGAGCGCGCCCCTCGCGATGAGGCCAAGGACTTTTTGCTGACCCTCCTCGGCGAGGGGCCGGTCGACGCGAAAGCGGTATTTGCCGCCGCGCGAGGGGCAGGGATTTCTACAAACACGCTGAAGCGCGCGAAGGCCGATTTGAAGGTCAAAAGCGTCCGGACCGGCTTTGGCAAGGATGCTTCTTTCCAGTGGGAGCTTTCGGGAAATCCCACAACTAGCCCCTCCATAGAGACCCACATCTCCATAGAGACCCACTCTCAGAAAGTGGGCCCCTATGAGGCGGGTGGGTCTCTATGGGAGGCCGAGTCCGGAGAAACCGGAAAAACAAGTGGTCTCGAGGAGGTGGAATTTTGAGCGCGAGATCGCTGCTTGAGGCCGCGTTCGGCGACGGAGTGGGGGTGGAATTGTCAACCACCGGTCGGATGAGGGCGAAGGGCCCGAGTGATGCTTTGGCCAGATGGCTCCCGGAGTTAAAGGCGAAGCGCGCCGAGCTAGAGGCGGTGCTCCGGCCGGTAACCTCGTCCGAGGATTGGCTAGAGCGTCTCCTCGCCCGACCTCGGCCGGATAGTGAGCCGCTAGCGCGGTGGCAGGCGCACTGCGCCGGCGTCCGCCGGTTCGTCGAGGACGGCTGGCGCCAGAAGGCCGCCGCTTTGGGCTGGCCGCATGACGAGCTTTTCGCCCTTCGTGATCCGTTCGCCAACGGCTCCCTTCAAGGCGCCGTCTGGTTCGTCGGCGACAAGACGGTCACGGCCGTCACTGCCGACGCCATTTCGCTCCGCTCCGCGAGCGGCTCGACGACCCGGATCTACCGCAACGAGGCACGCCGCTCTCGACCCAAGGGCTGATCCCGGCCGAAAAGGAACCATCAGTGCCAAAGCAACGATTCAACCGGCCCCAGAGCTCTTCTGCGCCTCTCGCTGTCAAAGTCGGCGGAGTGACCCACCGGGGACACTACAGCACCGGGGACGGGACGATCCGCGTCACCTACGGCTCGTCGCGTAAATCGACCCAAAGTAAGTCAACCCAAATCGGCGGCATGTCGAGTGCTCCGGGGGTACTGGCTCGGATAATGCTGGCAGAACTAGCCCGCGAGGCGCTCGGCATTGTTGAGGGGGAGGACTGACAATGCCCAGAGGACATCCGGGCACTGCGGCCAAGCCGCCCGTTAGCGTTAGCGATAAAGAACCCGGTGAGAAACGCAAGCTCAAGCCACGCGGCAAGCCATTTGAGCCAGGAAACCGCAACGGCGGCAGGCCCAAGGGCTCGCCCAATAAGATCAATCGCGACCTGCGGGAAGCCTATCTGATGGCGGCCAATCTCGCCGGCGGCAAGGAAGGGTTGATTGGCTACCTCAAGAAGCAGGCTGAGCTAGAAAACCCGTCGGCTTTCATGACGGGGCTGAGCAAGCTCCTGCCCTCGATGCTGGAGGGAAATCCGGACGCGCCGCTCATCGTCGAGCGCGTGTACTACACTCGGGACGGCGAGGCGGACTGAAGCCCATGTTGCCTCGCCTGTAGTTCAATACGTCATGTAGTTCAATATGCGCAAACCCGGCGTTTATAGAGACATGGAGGCTCGACGCGCCTATCGCCGCGCATGGATGGCCGCGGCGCGGGCGCGTGCGTCCACAAAGTCGGGTGAGGCGGCCGCGCGCAAGAAAGAACCCGTCGCTGCCCACCCCCAGAAGTCCAATCGCGCAATCGCAGCTGAGACGGGGGTGGCTTTCAAGACAGTTGCACGGGCCAGGGCTTCAGGTGTGTCAAATGACACAGAGAAGACGATCGGCCTCGACGGCAAGTCTTATCCCGAGGGCCCGCCTAAAATCCGCATCCCGAACAACTGGGCTCCACGCGATTATCAAATGAACGTTTGGCGTTATCTGGAGCGGGGCGGAAAACGCGCTATCTGCGTTTGGCACCGCCG
>DASYNQ010000363.1:0-9480 GCA_036008425.1 Methylocella sp.
GGTCCGGTTCGAACCGCGCGGCGGCCTCCAAGAGCCCGACGTGGCCCTCCTGGATCAGGTCGGCAAGCGACAGGCCATAATGGCGAAAACGCACCGCAAGCGCGATCACGAGCCGCATATGCGCCCGCGCGAGCGTATGCATGGCCTTTTCATCCGCCTTATTTTTCCACCGCAAGGCAAGCGCATGTTCTTCGTCGCGCTCAAGATAAGGAGCGGCTATCGCAGCGGCGAGGAGATGTTCGCCTACCTCAGCTAACTGAGCCATGATCCTCGCCCATCGCGTTCAAAAGCGCCGCGTCCCGCGCAATGCCCTGCGACTTTGCGGTTAGTCCGCCGCGAAGGAGAAAAACATCTTGCCGCGCCGGTCGGATCTTCGTACCGACCCGCCAAGTCCTGCCGTTAAACGATCGCGTGGCGTGGCTGGTTCCCCGCCGCAAGACGCGTGCGCGCCGGGGCCAATTGTTTTCTGGCGCTTGATCGGTGGCGATGGCCCCCGGTTTCGCGGTACCGATCGCGACGAAGATCATGTAAAATCAACTGACTCCGAGCACGCCTCGATCCAGTGCGACCGGAAACCCCTTCTGGCGGCCGCCATCCGTAAAAATTCCCGCACCAAGCTTACCGCTTGCCCATTGGCGGTCTCTCCATCATATTTTGGAATGATTCCCGTCCCTCTATCCAATGCCGGCCTTGAACCGGACGTTTGGGAGAATTCGATGTTCATCGAGACCGAAGCCACACCCAATCCCGCAACCTTGAAATTTCTGCCCGGCCGCCCCGTCTTGCCGCAAGGCACGCTCGACATCAGAGACGCGGAAGGCGCCGGACAATCGCCGCTCGCGCAGGCGCTGTTTGCGATCGACGGCGTCTCCGGCGTGTTTTTTGGCTCGAACTTCATCTCCGTCACGAAATCCGGCGGCGACTGGCCGAACCTCAAACCCGTGGTCCTCGGCGCCATCATGGAGCATTTTGTTTCGGGCGAGCCCTTGCTCATCGACGAATTCGATGGCGCCGCCCAAGGCGACGGCGGGGAGTTCTTCGCGGTCGACGATGCCGAGACCGTTGTAACGATCAAGAAACTGATAGAAACGCATGTCCGTCCGGCGGTCGCCAACGATGGCGGCGATATTAAATTTCGCGGTTACCGCGATGGGACCGTCTATCTCGTCTTGAAGGGGTCGTGTTCCGGCTGTCCCTCGTCGTCCGCGACGCTCCGGCACGGTATCGAGAATTTGCTCAAGCATTATGTCCCCGATGTGCGCGCGGTCGAACAAATCTAATTTTCTGGGGTTTGCCAGGTCCGTTCCCCGGGTTCGGCCGAGGTTGGAGCAAGTTTTGAGCATTCGCGCATGAAAATATTGGCGATCGACACGGCTCTTCCTGCGATTTCGGCCTGCGTCCTTGACGATGGCGCGGATAGCCCGGAAGCGATCGAGACGATTGTGATGGAGCGGGGCCATGCGGAAGCTCTTTTGCCGTTGATCGACCGGGTCATGGCCCGCGTCGAGGGAGGTTTTGCATCGCTCGGGCGGGTGGCGGTGACGGTAGGCCCTGGGTCCTTCACCGGGCTTCGCGTCGGGATCGCCGCCGCGCGCGCGATTGGGATCGCTTGCAAGATTCCGGTCACCGGGGTTTCGACCCTGGCGGCCCTAGCCGCGCCCCTGATCCTGGAGCAAAAGCCAGGTCTCGTCGCCGCCGCGATCGATGCGCGCCGCGGCAATGTTTTCTTTGCCGCTTTTGGCCTGGACGGAAGGGCCGTCCTGGCGCCTCGGATCGCACCGGCGCGCGAGGCCGTGCGCTCGCTTGGCGCGGGTCCGGTGCGGCTCGCCGGATCGGGCGCGCGGCTGCTCGCAAGCGAGGCTCTAGCGGCCGGGACAGAGACCTGGATCGCCCGCGAAAATGCTGGATTAGACATTGTTTTTGTTGCTAAACTCGGTCTTCTCGCCGACCCCGCCATGGCCCCGCCACGACCCTTCTACTTGGCGGCGCCGGGTGCCAAGGCGCCAGAGGGGGCACCATCTCAACCGGCGGCGCCGTGAACCGGAATGATCAGTTGGCCGTCCAAACCCGCGCCTTGCATCCGTCCAATCGGTGCCGAGCGGAGCGCGGAATGCGCCGCCATCCACGCGACGAGCTTCGCCTATCCGTGGCAAGAAGCCGATTTTGACCAGCTTTTTGTCGCGGCCGGGACGTTCGCGGACGGCGCGATCGAAGCCAAGGAGGAGCATCTGGCGGGTTTTGTCCTGTCCCGCGTCACCGCCGACGAGGCCGAAATCCTGACGATCGCGGTCGCGCCGCAATGGCGGCGGCGCGGGATCGCCACCAGCCTTCTGGCGCCCCATCTGTCTGGACTCGCCGCGTCCCGGGTCAACCGGTTGTTTCTCGAAGTCGATGTCGAAAATACCGCCGCCCGCGCCCTTTATGCGAATTTCGGCTTCGAGCAGGCGGGCGAGCGTAAACCCTATTACCGCACCCCCGGCGCCCGGTTAGCGGGGGCTCTCGTTTTGCGGCGCGACCTGCTATAATGTGCTTTGTCTTGGGAAGGCTTTCCTTTGCCAGTTTCTTCGCCCAAACGCAGTCTTGGACAAGCCGAAATTTAGAGCAAGGAAGCTGATTTAAATAAGTCTTGAAGGGAGCGTGGAGTGAGCCCGAGAACGTTAGAGGTTTCTTTGCCTGATGACCTTGCCGCCGAAGTCGCGTCCGCGGTCCGGCGTGGCGAATATGCGTCGGAGAGCGACGCCGTGCTCGGGGCAGTCGCGGAATGGCGCGTCCAGCGTGTAGCGGAGATGGTCGGAGTCGAGGAGCTTTGGCGTCTTTGGCGGGAGGGGGTCGACAGCGGGCCGGGGCGTTCCATGTCGGTTGAGGAGATAAAAGCGGAGGCGCGGCGCCGGTTTTCACCGGCGTGACAGGATGCGTATCGTTCGAACTGCTCGCGCTGAAGAGGACCTGATCGACATTTGGACATACATCGCCTTGGACGATGAGCGGGCAGCGGATCGCGTGCTAGACGAACTTGAGAGGAAGACGACATTGTTAGCGAGTAATCCGAATATCGGCCGCGAACGGTTTGACATCGCGGCTGGAGTGCGCGGCCTGGTCAGTGGTCGTACCTGATCTTGTATCGAATTCTCACCGACCAAGTGGAAGTAGTCCGTTATGTACACGTGCGGCGGCAATTGAAGGGACTGGCATGAAAACGCTCAACGGGAAAATTCCGCCGGTTGCGATCCCAATGGTGCGGAGGGTAGGATGAGAACACGATTGATCGTCAACCTCGCCGACGTTCCGCTGCGCGACCACGGCGATGATCGTGCCTTCGCGGCGAAGCTCGGGCGCGTCGGTCCTTTGATCGGCGCCAAGAAATTGGGGTGCATGATGCATATCGTGCCAGCGGGCAAGAAGGCATTTCCGCGTCACGCCCATCACGCCAACGAGGAAATGTTCTTCATTCTGTCGGGCGCTGGAACATACCGCGTGGGTGCCGAGAGCTTTCCCATTCGCGCGAACGACGTAATCGCCGCGCCGGCGGGCGACGGCGAGACAGCGCATCAAATCGTCAACACGGGTACAGACGAGCTACGCTACCTAGCCATTTCGACACGCAATGATCCAGATGTCGTCGAATATCCCGATTCTGGAAAGTTCGGGCTGGCGTCCATGATCCCCGAAGATAAGGGTCTGCTTGGCGCGCGTGTGCTCTTCATCGGCCGGATGGACACGCCGTCCCTCGGTTATTTCGACGGCGAAGAGTAACGCTTATGCTCCAAATCGAAAACCTTCACATCTCCGTCGGGGGGCGCGATTTGCGAAGTCTCGATTGAGGCCAGGGCCTAGTAGATGTCGGAGACAATGCCGGGTTTCGATCAATCGCGTGCCGCCCGAGGCGTTTTCGGCGAAACCGGACAAAGGCCGCCACCCCGCCGGCTGTTCGTGAAGTCTTACGGCTGTCAAATGAACGTCTATGACGCGCAACGGATGACCGACCTTTTGGCGCCGGAAGGCTATGCCGGGACCGATCGGATGGACGAAGCTGATGTTGTTGTCTTGAACACCTGCCATATCCGCGAGCATGCCGCTGAAAAAGTGTTTTCGGAGCTGGGTAGGGTCCGCGCGCTTAAGGCCGCGCGCGCCGCGGCCGGGCGGGAGACCAAAATCATTGTCGCGGGCTGCGTCGCGCAGGCCGAAGGAGAGGAAATTTTCCGGCGCCAAAAAGCGGTGGATATCGTCGTTGGGCCGCAAAGCTATCATCGCTTGCCCGAGCTTTTGCGCCGCGCCGGAACCTCACGCGAGGTCCTCGACACGGATTTCCCCGCCGAAAGCAAGTTCGATCACCTCGCCGCACCTTCGCCGCACCAAATTCGCAAGCGCGGCGTCAGCGCTTTCGTGACCGTGCAAGAAGGCTGCGATAAATTCTGCACGTTCTGCGTGGTGCCCTACACGCGCGGCGCGGAAGCCTCGCGGCCGGTCGACGGCATCGTCGCGGAAGTCGAAATGCTGGCCGCTGCGGGCGTCCGCGAGGTGAGCCTGATCGGCCAAAACGTCAATGCCTATCATGGCCGGACGCCGGAAGGCGCCTTCGCTTCCCTCGCCGCGCTGATCTCGCGCGTTGCCGAAGTGCCGGGCATCGCCCGCGTCCGCTACGCGACGAGCCATCCAGGCGACATGGACGCGAGCCTCATCCAGGCGCATCGCGATCAACCATGTTTAATGCCCTTCCTGCATCTGCCGGTTCAATCCGGTTCCGACAAAATCCTCGCCGCGATGAACCGCGGGCACACACGCGCCGATTACATCGGACTGGTCGCCGAAATCCGCGGCGCGCGGCCGGACATCGCCTTGTCCTCCGATTTCATCGCCGGATTTCCTGGCGAGAGCGAAGAGGATTTCGCGGCGACCTTGGATTTGGTCGAAAAGGTCGAGTTCGCGAACGCATTTTCGTTCAAATATTCGCCCCGCCCCGGCACCCCCGCGGCCAAGGTGCGAGATCAGATCCCCGAATCCGTCAAGTCGGAGCGGCTCGCGCGGCTTCAGACCCTCCTCGACCGGCAGCGGCGAACATTTAATGCTAAAATGGCCGGGCGCGCTCTCGACGTGCTGATTGAAAAACCGGGCCTGCACCCGGGCCAAATCGCCGGTAAGTCGCCCTATCTCCAGGCGGTTCAGATCGAAGGGAGCCTCGATCGCATCGGCGAAATCGTTCGTGCCGAGATCGTCTCCGCCGGCGCCAATTCGCTATTCGGGCGGCTCTTGCCGGACCAGGCCGGGCGCGAGGCGCCTCGTTGAAACCACCGGATCGTTCCGCCCCGTTTATGCGGCAAGAATTCAAGCGAACTCCGGGCGAGGACGCCGCCGCCGAGATAACCTTGGCCTTCGACGACAATCGCCATGCCTCGCTCGTCTTCGGACAATATGACCAGAACCTTGCGAAACTCGAACGCAGGCTCGGCGTGATTGCCAATGCGAACGGCAACCACGTGACGATCAAGGGGCCGGCGGTGGCGTGCGAACGTGCGCGGCTGGTTTTGGAAAACCTCTATGCGCGGGTGGAGCTTGGTCAGCCGGTCGGGCTCGGCGATGTCGATGGCGCGATCGAGGAAGGCGCCATGCAAGGCACTCTGTTCCCGAAGGAGGACGAGGCCGGGCGCGCGGTTTTCGAACAAATCGGCACCCGCCGGCGCGGTACGGTACGCGCGCGCAACATGGCGCAAGACCTCTACCTCCGCGCGATGAAGCGCTACGAGCTGGTTTTTGCCGAGGGGCCCGCCGGCACCGGCAAGACTTGGCTTGCCGTCGGCTTCGCGGTTCTTTTGCTGGAACAAGGCGCGGTCGAACGTCTGATCCTGTCGCGGCCCGCGCTGGAAGCGGGCGAGAGGCTAGGTTTCCTCCCCGGCGACATGCGCGACAAGGTCGATCCTTATTTGCGGCCGATCTACGATGCGCTCGCCGATTTCATGGATGCCCGTATCCTCGAACGCGGCATGCAAATTGGGATGATCGAGGTCGCTCCACTCGCGTTCATGCGCGGGCGAACCTTGAGCAACGCCTGCGTACTGCTCGACGAGGCGCAAAATGCGACTTCGATGCAAATGAAAATGTTTTTAACCCGCCTCGGCGAGGGATCGCACATGATTGTCACCGGAGATCCGTCGCAAACCGACCTACCGCCCGGCCAGAAGTCCGGGCTCAGCGAGGCGATCGAACTTCTGTCCGGGCTTGAGGGAATAGGCCACGTCGTCTTCAGGGAAGGCGACGTCGTCCGTCACGATCTCGTGCGCCGAATCGTCGGCGCCTATGAGGCGACGGCGCGGGCAGCCAAGGGCGAGGGACGGCGGCCGTGAATCCCGTGATCGACGTAACTATCGAAGCTGAAGAATGGGCGTCCCTCGATGCCCCTTCGCAACTTGCCGACGACGCGATCCTCGCGGCGATCGGGGAAAGCGCCGTCTCGCTCGCAGCAAACGCCGAAGTCAGCGTCCTTTTCTGCGACGACGGCTTCATCCGCGACCTCAACCGCAAGTGGCGTGGCGTCGATCAACCAGCCAATGTTCTCTCTTTCCCATCCGGGGGCGATGCGGCTTCGGCGCCGCTCCTTGGTGATATCGTCATCGCGTTCGAGACCGCCTCGCGGGAAGCTTCGGAAGCAGGAAGGCCGTTGCGCGATCACGTCGCCCATCTTCTGGTGCACGGCTTTTTGCATCTGATCGGCCACGATCATATCGGGGCGGCCGAAGCCGAGACGATGGAGGCGCTCGAGCGCGCGATTCTCGGCAGACTCGGGATTGCCGACCCCTTCCGGGAATCGTTGATCGAGGAAGCAGCCGGCGCCAATGACTGAACATGACCCCACGAGCGAGGCAGGCAAGGTAGGTTCCGGCGTGAAGCCAAGCCTGTTCGACCGGTTGCGCGCTTTGTTCGGCCTCGGAGGACTGTCGATTCGCGACGACATCGAGGATGCTCTCGCGGATACATCGATCGAGGACGATATTTCCCCGCAAGAGCGCGCGTTGTTGAAAAACGTCCTCGCCTTGCATGAAGTGCAAGTCGGCGATGTGATGGTTCCCCGCGCCGACATCGTCGCCGCGTCGCTTCAGACCAAGCTCGCCGATGTGCTTGAAATATTTCGCACCGCCGGCCATTCGCGCCTGCCCGTGCATGGGGAAACCCTCGATGATCCGCGCGGCATGGTGCATATCCGCGATTTTGTCGCCTATCTCGCCGACGCCGCGACCCCCCAGCATCGGAAGGAGAGCGCGGCCAGCTCGCCGCCCACGGAGCCGGAGGGCGAAGCTGCCGCAAGCTGCCGCTGGCCACGCCGCGGCTTGGATATGTCTTTATCGCAGGCCAATATTCTGCGCCCGGTTCTGTTCGTTCCCGCGTCCATGCCCGCCCTCGATCTCCTGGTGAAAATGCAAGCCACGCGAACCCACATGGCGCTCGTCATCGACGAATATGGCGGCACCGAAGGTCTAGCGTCGATCGAGGACATCGTGGAAAAGATTGTCGGCGATATCGAGGACGAACACGATTCCGGCGAAAGCCCGAAGATCGAAGCCGCCGCGGACGGGGGTTTCATCGTGGATGCGCGTGCCGGCCTTAGCGAAGTCTCCGGCGCAATCGACGCCGATCTCACTGCTATCAGCGACGCCGAGGAGGTCGACACGTTGGGGGGGTTGGTCACAGCCCTCGCGGGGCATGTTCCGGTGCGCGGCGAAATCATTGTCGAGGGCGGCATCGAATTCGAAGTGGTGGACGCCGACCCGCGCCGCGTCAAGCGGGTCAAGATCCGCATGGCCAGCGCGATCCCGCTCCCCAAACAGATCAAGGATAGCCCGGCGCCTGGCGAGCTTGCCAACCAAGGTGACCCTCCGGAGAAGGGTGACGGATAATACCCTTCGCCGGAAAGCGCTTTCGCGCCTGGTGGTCCAACGGACGGGAAATGCGCGAAAGTCCTTCGCGCAGTCTTTATAGAAATCATGATGACGTTCGAGAAAGCCCGCCATGCTCGTGCTCGCCGCTTCGATCATTCTCGCCTCTGGCTGGCGGCGCCGCCTGATCGCGCTCGCCGCCGGCGCCACCGGCGCGCTTGCGATGGCGCCTTTCAACTTTTTCCCCGCGCTCGCGATCCCGATGACCATTGCCGTCTGGCTCATCGACGGTTGCGCGGAGACGCGCCAAATGCCGGCCGGGCGGCGGTTTCGTTTGGGCTTGCCGGTCGCGGCGGGGCACGCCTTTGGCGCCGGCTGGTGGTGGGGCTTTGGTTATTTCCTGGCGGGACTCTGGTGGATCGGCGCGGCGTTTCTCGTCGAGGCGGACAAATTCGCCTGGGCCTTGCCGCTGGGCGTTGCCGGGCTGCCCGCCATGCTCGCGATTTTTCCGGGTCTCGGCTTCATGCTGGCGCGGCTTATGTGGGCGCCAGGCCCGGGACGGGTGTTTGCGCTGGCCGCCGGATTGAGCCTCGCGGAATGGCTGCGCGGGCATATCTTAACCGGATTTCCCTGGAACACATTTGGCATGGCGCTTGGCGGCAATCTCGTGACCGCGCAACTGGCCTCGATCGTCGGCCTTTATGGTCTGACCGTCATCGCCATCCTTATTTTTTCGGCTCCCGCGGTTCTCGGCGAAAAATCCGCAATGCAAGGGCGAAGGCGCCGGTTGCCGCCGCCAATCGCCGCCGCTGTCCTGGCGTTCGCCGGGATTTGCGCATTTGGCGCCCTGCGTCTGGCGGGGACAACTCCAGAGCCGGTTGCGGGAGTAAAGTTGCGCATCATGCAGCCCAATTTGGCCCAGGACGCAAAATTCCGGCCGGACAACAAAGCCCGAATAATGTCGCGCTATCTGACCTTGTCCACGCGCGGGGGGGGGTCAGATCGTTCGGGCCTCGACGATGTCACCGTGCTCATCTGGCCGGAGTCGGCGTTCCCTTTCATCTTGTCGCGCGATGCCGGGGCTCTTGCCGAAATCGGCGCGGTTTTGCCGCAAGATACGGTTCTCGTCACCGGCGCCGCGCGTGCCGACGATGAGGCGCGGCGGTCCGCGTCCGGCCCCGCCCGGTACTTCAACGCCATTCAAGTCATTGCCAGCGGCGGCCATATTCTCGACAGCTACGACAAGGTGCATCTCGTGCCTTTCGGCGAATATTTGCCGTTTCAGACCGCCTTCGACCGTCTCGGCCTGCATCAATTCGTGCATATCCCTGGCGGGTTCGAGGCTGGTTCAAAACGGCGGTTATTGGTTGTGCCTGGATTGCCGGCCGTCGCGCCGCTGATTTGTTACGAGGCGATCTTTCCAGGCGAGGTTGTGCCTTCCGGGGAGCCGCGTCCCGGATTGCTTCTCAACGTAACGAACGACGGATGGTTTGGGACGACCGCCGGCCCTTACCAGCATTTCGCGCAAGCGCGGCTGCGCGCGATCGAGGAGGGATTGCCCTTGGTCCGCGCCGCGAACACCGGAATTTCCGCGATTGTCGATCCCTATGGCCGC
>DASYNQ010000364.1:0-6065 GCA_036008425.1 Methylocella sp.
CGCATTGAAAGTCGTCGAATGCTGGGAGGACGATGTGCCCGAGGGCAAACTTACGTCCTTTCCCATGGCGGTCAAGCGCAAGGACGACGAGGCGGTCGTTTTCTCGTGGATTCTCTGGCCTTCGCGCAATGTGCGTGACGAAGGCATGAAGAAGGTCATGGCGGACCAGCGCCTGCAACCAGACAAGAACCCTATGCCTTTTGACGGCAAACGTCTCATCTACGGCGGCTTCGAAATGCTTGTGGAGGCGTGAGCGCGCGGGGCGCATTGGCATGCCACCGTGCGGGAATATCTGGAACTGCTGTTCAATCAACCTAAACCAAAGGAGTAAACGACCATGTCTAAGAATGCAGGAAAATTCGTCTGGTATGACGTGATGACGAGCGACACCAAAGCCGCTGAATCGTTTTATCGCAGCGTAATCGGTTGGGACGCGAAGGATTCGGGCAAGACCGATCGCTCCTACACACTCTTCTCCGCGGGGCCGGCGATGGTCGGCGGGCTGATGCCGATTCCGGAAGAAGCACGCGCAATGGGTACTCGACCGCGCTGGACGGGGTATATCGCGGTCGACGATGTCGACGCCTATGCCACGCGCGTCAAATCGGCCGGCGGCGCGATTCACCGCGCTCCTGAGGATATTCCAGGCGTTGGCCGCTTCGCCGTCGCCGCCGATCCGCATGGCGCGTTGTTTAACTTGTTCAAAGGGGCGAGTAACGAGGAGCCTGAGCCGGTGGTCCCCGGCACGCCGGGCCATGTCGGCTGGCATGAATTGCATGCGGGCGACGGGGAACGCGCCTTTGCTTTCTATACCGGCCTATTTGGCTGGACGAAGGCCGAGGCGATGGACATGGGTCCGAACGGTGTCTATCAGATTTTCGCGATTGATGGCGCGCAGGCGGGCGGCATGATGACGAAAATGCCGCAAACACCGGCGCCGTTCTGGCTCTACTACTTCAATGTCGATGCCCTCGACGCGGCCATCTCGCGCGTAAAGGATGCCGGCGGCCAAACCATCATTGACCCGATGGAGGTGCCCGGCCCCATGTGGGTCGTGCACTGCCTCGACCCGCAGGGTGCAATTTTCGCGATGGTCGGGCCGGAACGCTGACCGGCGCCGCAGCTGGCCAAACCGCGTCGCGTAACTGCTAATGTCTAAAAGTCCGGATTTGATCCATCGGTCAATGTCAGATTTCGCCATTCATCCCATAGGCCAGGCATTATCGGCGAGGCGGACTCAAACGTGTCGAGGATGTGAGCTTCACCTGGGCCACAAAACCGGTGCATCCTTGACAGGATCGATCCGCTCGCCAAATTCGCCGCCAAAAGATGAATGGCAGGTTGCGATTTCCCACGACAGCGCTTGAAACAACTTTTGCAGGTAAAGAATGCGAGACAGTCTTGTTTGCGCCCGATCCCGATCAAAGCAGGCGACCCGAAACCGATTCAACTCCCCGTCTCGCCGTAGCTATGGGGCAACTGTGGATAGGCCGCGAAACGGTGTCGGATGCGAGACCCGCCGCCGCATGATGAGGCTGGCACTGGCACGGAACATTTGAAAAATCCGCCTGGAAAGAGGAGTTTTTTGCCAGCGCGCTCCCGACAGCCCAAGCGGGCCGTCTATCCATTCAAAATGGGCGTACCGTCATCGCGGCCTGGTCGGCGGCGTGAATTTCGTTACGTCGATTTCCCCTTCCCGCTGCCGCATGGTGTAGCCGTCATGCCATGCCTGACTTGTGCCTTCACGCCGCTTGCAGCGCCAGCTCCGTCTGTTTGTAGCCCTCGTTCGCGCGCTGTTCGATTGTCTCGGGCGAAAAATCGCTGGCCCCAAAGCCCAAAACCTCTTCCGGACGCGTGATCGCAACGATTCGCGGGACCCGGATGTAGCGGCGCTTCGCCACGGCTTGATAGGCGGAGTTGTCCTTGAGCGGATTGCCTTCGGGAAGATTTTCGAGCGCCTCCATCAGTCCTGCGACCTCGTCGATCCGGCGCAGCATTTTCACGTCTTCCAAGGTCTTGTTGGCGAACTGCAGGTTTTGGGTCCGCGCCGTGACCTCCTGCATATTGCGGGGGACCGGCGCCTTATTCGGAAACAAATTGACGACATAAATGGTCCGGTCCGCGCCCGCCGCGCCATCGAGTCTGTCGAGCACGGCGCCGAGCGGCGTATTGTCGAACAGTCCTCCGTCCCAGTAGAATTTATCGCCGATCGCCGTCATGGGGAACGACGGCGGCAGGCTGCCGCTCGCGATGATGTGGTCCAAGGACAGTCCCGTGTCATGGCTGTAGAAATACGCGATCTCTCCCGCCTCCACATCCGTGGCACTTACCAGCAATCCAGGCACGGTCTTCGGATCCGCAAGAGCCTTTAGGTCGACCAATTGGGACAGCGTCTGCCGGAGCGGCTCCGTGTCGTAAATATTGGTCCAGGCCGGCAGGGCGTAGTAGTCAAGCCGCGGGACGAAGAAATTGGGGTTGCCAAGAACGGACGCATAGGGCCGGAAAGGCGGCGGGAGAAACAGTCCAGAAACGGTGATTTTTTGCCAGAACGCCTCCAGCGCCTCGAGCGGCTTCAGACCCGTAGCCGGCCGCGCGAGCAGGACCGCGGTAATCGCGCCGATTGAGACCCCGGCAATCACGTCGGGTGCGAAACCCTCGTCCTTGTAGACGCGCCGCGCCGCGCCGAGCTCGTAGGCGCCAAGAGCGCCGCCTCCTTGGAAGACCAATGCCGTGCGGGCCGGATGCGCCGTGCCACCCTCCATGCTGTGCTACTGCGATGCGGTAAATTATACGCTGCAACGCAGCATTCGCAAGTCCAACCCGCCTTTGCCCATTTTGGAATGGCCGGATCCCGCATCACTCGCGCTGGCCTTGGCCGAGATGAAACGCAGGCGAAGGAGGCGCTTATGTCATCGCGGCCCGGTCGTCGGCGTGAATTTCTTGACGTCGATCTCCGAGTTTAACAGGTACGCCATCCATCAATGATATCCCTCTAGGTTCAGATTGCATATTTCTCCGCTGTCGAGAGTGAAGGTTATCCGCCAGTTACCGGATGCCGCCACGCTCCGTGTTCCGGCTCGGTCACCAGTAAGCTGATCTTGCCTTACAAGTGTACGGTAAAACCGATTTCATGCTGAATTTGGGCGAAGCTACTGGAAACTAAGGCGCCGGGGCGCCCTCGTTTCGCGTGAAACATTTTGGTGCGAACCGCGGCAAGCTTGGGGCAGGCACGTAAAGCCGTGTAGGATGCGGGCCGCGATCATCCCGCAGCTCAGGCCGAAAGCTTCATGCAGGCAGCGAACGTTTTTACCATCGCACCTGGCGCGCCATTTTTGAAAACTTTTGTCACCTCGCTCCTCGAAGGCCGCGTCGTCGAGGGATATTCGCGCAAGCTCGGCTCGCTCGAAATGGCGGAGGCCACCATCTACGTGCCGACGCGGCGCGCCGCCCGCGCGCTCGCCGATGAATTTTCCGGCGCGATAAACCGCACGGCGGTGCTGTTGCCCCGGATTCTGCCGCTCGGCGCGTTGGAGGAAACGGAGACAAGCCTGCTCTTCGATGAAGGGGCGCTTGCCGGCACCTATGAGCAGGGTCTCCCCGAGGCGGTGGGCGAGATCGCGCGGCGGATGCAGCTCGCCGAGTTGATCCTGACATGGGCACGCGCCGTAAGCCATGCGATCGTCTCAGTCGATACGCAAGGCAATTATGAGTGTGATTCGCACGAGTCTTTTCTTGTCGCGGCGACCGCCGCCGATGCCTGGCATTTGTCCGGCGAGCTCGTGAACCTCATCGATGAATTAATCATCGAGGATGTAGCCTGGAAAGCCCTCGATCCTCTCGTTCTGCCCGAGTTCGACCGCTATTGGCGGATCACGCTCGATTTCCTCAATATCGCGATCGAGCAATGGCCGGAGATTCTCGCCGAACGCAACTTGGTGGACAGAGCGCGGCGCCAGGTTGCGCTGATCGAGGCGCAATGCCGCCGTCTGCAAGATGGCGCGCTAAGCGGTCCGGTCATCGCGATCGGCTCGACGGGCACCAATCGCGCGACCGCGCGCCTTCTTGGCGCAATCGCGCGGGCGCCGAAGGGCGCGGTCGTGCTGCCTGGCCTCGATCTTGATCTCGACGATCGCGCATGGGCGATGATCGCGGGCGATCCCGACCAAGATAGCGAGGCCTCGTTCACGCATCCGCAAGCCGCGCTCTCCCGCCTTCTCGGCGTTCTCCAGGTCAAGCGCGAAGATGTTGTCAGTCTCGGTGAGGTCGCGCAAAGCCGCGCCGCGCGGGGTACGTTTGTTTCCGAGGCATTGCGTCCGGCGGAATCGACCCACGAATGGATCGATTACCGCGCCCGCGTGGACACCGCCTTGCTCGATGCCGCACTGCAAGGGGTCAGTTTGATCGAGGCGGCCGACGAGCGCGAGGAAGCGCTGGCGCTTGCGATCGCCATGCGGCACGTTTTGGAGACGCCTTACGAGACGGCGGCGCTTGTCACTCCGGATCGCAACCTCGCACGCCGTGTGCGCGCGGAATTGCTGCGCTGGGGCGTCGATGCCGCGGACTCCGCCGGCGAACCCCTAAGCACGAGCCTTATTGGCGCGCTGGCGCGGCTCGCGATCACGTGCGCCGCGAGCAAGATGGAGGTAGCAGACCTTGCCGCGCTCCTGACGCATCCGCTGCTGCGGCTGGGGCTGTCCCGCGAAGACGTTGCCCGGCGGGCCGTGCTTCTTGAACTCGGCCTGCTGCGCTCGGGCAGCACCGCTGGACGCCTTTCCGAGCGCATTGCCGGCGAGCCCTCCGCCTTGATCGCCGCGGCGCGAGACGAAGCGGACAGCCATTTCGCGCATCCGGCCAAGAAGCGGATTTCCGCCGAAGAATGGGCGAGCCTCGAGGATCTGCTGTTCCGCCTTAATGCCCAATTCGCGCCGCTCTTGAACTTGCGCGGCAAACTCACCCTGGACCGGTGGGTTGCGGCGCATCGCGACACGATCGAGGCGATCGCGGGCTCCGAGGACGATGGCATCGAGGGCGAGGACCGGGAGGCGCTCGACGACCTCTTCGATGAGCTTATGCGAGACGCCCCAGACCGCATGACGTTCGACGTCGAATCCTACGGGCTTTTTTTTGCGGCGGTCGCGCGCGAAATCATTTTGCGCGACGCGACGCGGGCACATCCGCGCGTCCAAATCCTCGGGCTTCTCGAGGCGCGCCTCGTCGACGTCGATGTCATGTTGCTTGGCGGCCTCGACGAGACGGTTTGGCCGCCTCAGGCGCGCACCGACGCTTTTCTCAACCGTCCCATGCGCGCCGCTTTGGGCCTGATGCCGCTGGAGCGCAAACTCGGCCAGACGGCGCATGATTTCGCGCAAGCCATGGGCAAAGGCAAAGTGATTTTGAGCCGCGCCCGCAAACGCTACGGCGCACCCGTGGTGGCGTCGCGGTTCCTTCAGCGCTTGGCGGCGCTTGGCGGCAAGGCATGGGAGGCATGCGGCGAACGCGGCGATTATTATTTGCGCCTTGCGCGGGCGATTGACCGCCCGGCTTCGATCACGCCGCCGAGCGAAAGACCACTACCGAAACCGCCGGTCGAGCTGCGCCCGACGCATCTCAGCGTGACCCAGATCGAGACGCTGCGGCGCGACCCATACGCCATTTATGCTGAAAAGATTCTGGGTCTCAAGCAACTCGATCCCCTCGGGGACGTATCGGGCGCGGGAGAGTTGGGCAGTGCAATCCACGCGGCACTTGAGCGCTTTGTCAATGGCCACCCAGTTGGACCCCTGCCACCAGACGCGCGCGAAAAACTTCGCGCCCTTTTTCGCGAAGTGCTCGTGGTGCAATTGCAAGACGCGGATTTCTCCGCCCTGAAGTGGCCGCGGCTTGAAAGAACCATCGATTTCTTTTTCGGATTTGAAGCAGGACGTCGCGACAAAATCAAAGTGATCAAAACCGAGTGCGAGGGCAAATTCGACATCTCGCTTGCTGATGGTTCCATCTTCACGCTCACCGCCCGCGCGGACCGGATCGAGCATAACAGCGATGGAACAGTTACGCTCGTCGATTAC
>DASYNQ010000365.1:0-7416 GCA_036008425.1 Methylocella sp.
GACGAAAGAGCCGAGGATCACGTAAACCGCAACACCGGACAGGATTACGCTGACGGCGGGGCCGCCGCGCCATGCCGCAAGAACCGCCATGAAAATGAGCCCCGCCCCGAACGCCACGGCGAGCCTTTGCGCGACGCCGGCGAGATCGCCGCGTTTCCACGGCAGCAACTGGCCAAATGGCATCAGGATAAACAGCGGGATGAACAAAGGTACGAAAGTGAGATTGAAGAAAGGCGGACCGACCGAGATTTTTTCGCCACTCATGGCTTCGAGCGCCAGCGGATAGAGGGTGCCGACGAAAACCGTGGCGCAGCAGGTCGTCAAAAGCAGATTGTTGAGGACGATGGCGCCCTCGCGCGAGACGGGCGCGAAGAGGCCGCCTTGTTGCAGCCCGCCTGCCCGCAGAGCGAAGAGAGCAAGCGATCCGCCGATGAAGACTACCAAAATGAGGAGTATAAAGACCCCCCGCGTGGGATCGCTCGCGAAGGCATGGACCGACGTCAATACGCCGGAACGAACCAAAAAGGTTCCGACAAGCGACAGAGAAAAGGCGAGGATGGCAAGGAAGATCGTCCAGATTTTGAGGGCTTCCCGCTTTTCCATCACCGCTGTGCAATGCAACAGCGCGGTGGCCGCGAGCCATGGCATCAGCGAGGCGTTCTCGACCGGATCCCAGAACCAGAAGCCGCCCCAGCCAAGCGTGTAATAGGCCCAGTAGGAGCCCATCGCTATGCCCAGGGTCAGGGAAATCCAGGCGATCAGCGTCCAGGGCCGCACGAAACGCGCGAAGACCGCATCGATGCGGCCCGAAATCAAAGCCGCCGCCGCGAAGGAATAAGTGATCGAAAGTCCGACATAGCCGAGATAAAGCAGCGGCGGGTGGATGGCGAGGCCTGGATCCTGGAGGAGCGGGTTCAAATCATTGCCCTCCGCCGGCGCCCTGGCGATGCGCGCGAAGGGATTCGATGTGAGCAGAATAAACAGAATGAACGCGGCCGCGATCCAAGATTGCACGGCGAGCACATTCGCGCGTATGTCTTCCGGCATCGATCGCGAAAACAGAGCGACCGCCGCGGCGAACAGCGAAAGCACCAAGACCCACAAAAGCATTGAGCCTTCATGATTGCCCCAGACGCCGGTGATTTTATAGATCAAAGGTTTGGCGGAATGGGAGTTCTCGACGACATTGACAAGCGAGAAATCGGAGACCACGTGGGCCATCGTCAAGGCGAAATAGGCGTAGGCCACGAGGCCAAAGCCCATCAGCGCGACCGGAGGCGCGACGGCCATCAGCCGCCGGTCGCGCGCGACGCTGCCCCATACCGGCAACACGGAATTGACGAGCGCGAGCGCCAAGGCGAGCACAAGCGCGTAATGGCCGGTTTCGACGATCATGCGTGCCTCTTTGGCAAAATCCCGGCTTTCGTCCTCACCAACGCATCCTCATTTGCCCATGCTTGCCGCTTCCGCGCCTTCCCGCCAGACACCTTGTTTCTTCAACGCGTCGGCGACGTCGCGCGGCATGTAGCGCTCATCGTGCTTGGCGAGAATACTGTCGGCGTGAAAGAGTTTGTCCTGACCAAGCGTTCCCTCGGCGACGACCCCTTGTCCTTCGCGGAAAAGGTCGGGCAAAAGCCCCGTATAGGTCACTACCACATCTTGTTTTTTATCGGTGACGGCAAAGCGGACCGTCCGGTCGCCCTCGTGGACAAGCGAGCCCTGTCTCACGAGCCCGCCGATGCGCAGCCGCTGCCCGGCGCGCGGCGCTTTTTGCGCAAGCTCGCTCGGCCCATAGAAAAAAACGATATTGTCGCGCAACGCCAAAAGAACGAGTCCTAGAGCGAGGCTCAGCGCGGCGAGCGCGGTGGAGATCAAAACGAGACGGCGTTTTCGGCGCGTCATTCTTAAGACTAACCTTCCAGACCGAGTTCCCGCGCGAGCGCCTCAATGCGCGCGATTGCGCTTGGATCGCCCGCGAGACTGCGTTTTGCATCGATCAAGGCCGAGCGCGCCTTGCCCGGCTCGTGGAGCACCGTATAGGAGCGAACAAGGCGAAGCCAGCCTTCGAGATCCTGCCCATTTTGAGCCAGGCGCGAGGCGAGCCCCTCCACCATGCCGCGAATGGCATTCATCCGCCCGGCTTCCGGTAGCGCCTCGATCTTGGCCGCCAAGCCACCTTGCGGTGTCTCCGGCCCCGCGCCGAGTGCCGCTAGTCGTTCGCGCAGCGCTTCTGACCAAGGCGCGTTTTGCGGCGCTTCGGCAACAAGTTTACCCCAGATTTCCCTTGCCCGGACCTTGTCCCCTTCCTGTTCGGCGGCGAGCCCGAGAAAAAAGCGGGGCTCGGCGGCCGAGGAATCTTTCGCCGCAGCTTCGAAGGATTGTTTAGCTTCCGGCGTCACCACGCCGTTGGCGCCAGCAACCAACGCTTCCCCATAAAGCGCAAGTCGCGCGGGTGTCTCGCCAAGCAGGCGCAATGCCGCGCGCGCGGCATTCACGGCTTCGCCGGCGCGGCCCGTCCGGAGATAAACCGGCGCCAAAACCTCATAGCCGCGCCCATCGTCCGGATGTTGCGCAAGATGCGCTTCGATCCTTGCGATCGCGGCCGCCAAATCCATGCGCGCGGGCGAAGCGCCGAGCCGCGCCGCGAGCGGCGCATCGGGCATATCCGGATGGCCGATGGTTGCATAAAGCGAAAGCGCCAGCACTGGAACAAAAATCAATACGCCCACGGAAGCAAGCCGGGCCCTGGTCCGCGATGCCGCCGGCGGCGGTTCAATCGCGGCGCCCGCCGCGATCAGGCGGCGAGACGCTTCGGCCTTGGCGCCTTGCGCATCTTCCGGCGCCACGAGGTGTTGTGCTTCATCCTTTTCAATCTCGGCGAGTTGGGCCTTGTAGAGTGCGATGCCGATTTCGCGGCGCGCAACCCCGCGCGGGGTTTTCACAAGCGGCCATAGGACACTTAGCACCGCGACGGCAGTAAAAACGGCGAAAATCAACCATAACATGGAGCCTTAATAGTGATTGCCGGGGCGGTTGCAAGGCTCATCGCGTCACAAATATTTGGGGGGTAACCGGTTGATCTCATGCGGAGGGCAGCCTGAGGTCCGCGCGCAATCCGCCGTTGGGGCTATCTTCGAGGGACAAATCGCCGCCGTAAAGCGACGCCAGATCGGCGACGATCGAAAGCCCGAGGCCCGATCCGGGCTTCGTTTCATCGAGGCGCCTGCCACGCGACAGCGCGGCCTGGCGCAGCGACGCGGCAAGTCCTGGCCCATCATCGTCGATGGTGACGCGAAAGAGACGGCGCTCCGAGAGGTTGCGCCAGGGCTCCGACGCTATGCTGATCGCAACCGCGTGGCGCGCCCATTTGCCGGCATTATCGACGAGATTGCCAACCATCTCTTCGAAATCCTGGCGCTCTCCTTGAAAACGAATGGTCTCCGTAACCGAGACGGTGAAGCCAATCGCCCGCTCCGCATAGATTTTTTCGAAGGTGCGGACCAAGGATTCGATTGCCGGGGCCACCTCGGCCGCTCCCCCCAGGGTCCGGGCGCGGACTGCCGCGCGGGCGCGGTTAAGGTAATAGGAAACCTGATCCCGCATGATGGTGGCCTGCTCCTCCACCTTGGCCGCGAGCGGGCCAGGATCGACCGCGGCTTCGTTGACGATGACGCTGAGCGGCGTTTTCAAGGCATGAGCGAGATTGCCGACCTGGGTGCGCGCGCGTTCTACCACCTCGCGATTGGCGTCAATCAGCAGATTGAGTTCGCTGGCAAGCGGTGCGAGATCTTGCGGGAAATCGCCTTCGATTTTTTCGACTTCCCCGCGTCTTATCGCGGCTACCCCTTCCTGCAACTGCCAAAGCGGTTTCAAGCCATAACGAAGCTGCGCCGCCGCCGAGACAACGAGGGCTAACGCGAGAACCGCGAAGGTGATCACGAGGTCAAATTCGAAACGGGAGATTTGCGCTTCGATTTCCTCGGTCGTCGCGGCAAGCTGAACGAGATAAATTCCCTGATCGCCGGTATCGATGATGCGTTCGCGCATTCGCAAGACCCGGTCATCCGGCCCTTTCGCATAGCCTTTCCGCGCGCCGCCGGCACCGGCCGCGACGCCGGCATCGGACAGACGCGGAAGCTTTGCCGCGAATAGAGAGCGCGAACTTCTGATTTCGGGCTTCGGCACGCCCAACCGGGTGATTTGCCAATACCAGCCAGACAAGGCCAGTTCGAATTGCGGCTCGCCTAGCTCGCCTGGCCCGGTGCCACTGTCTTCTCCGGGCGTTGCGATATCGGCGACGAGGGCTTGCAAATAAACGCCGAGGCGCTCGTCGAAATTGGCCTCGGCGGTGCGCCGATAGATCGTCGAGAGAACGAGCCCGGCGACGAGAAGAATGACAAAGCTCAAAAGTGCGGCGGAAAAGAAAAGTCGCTTCGCGATGGAGCGTGGCCGCGGCCGTGCGTGGACGCTCTCTGGCCCCGCCAGGCCGGAAGGCCGCTCTAGCTCTTCGTCGTTTCGCATCCGCGCCGCCGGAAAAATGGCCGCTTGGCCGCAACCTGTTTCATACCGGCACGTATTGGTTCAAGAAATATCGGATTTTCGCCGAGGCGGTCAGCCCTGGCCGCGTAGCATCAACCGCTGGCGGAGGGCTCGGCCCGTGGCGGTTTGCCGACGGCATCCTTCGTTTCGGGCGCGGCCAAGAGATAGCCGAGCCCGCGCATCGTCTGGATGACTTCGACGCCGAGCTTCTTGCGCAACCGTCCGACGAAAACCTCGATCGTATTTGAATCGCGATCAAAATCTTGTTCATAGAGATGCTCGACGATCTCGCTGCGCGATACGATCCGCCCCGCATGATGCATCAAATATGACAACAGCCGGTATTCGTGCGAGGTAAGCTTGACCGGATTGCCGTCGACCGCCACCCGGCCCGTGCGGGTATCGAGGTGCACTGGACCGCAGCGAAATTCGCTCGTGGCGTGGCCGGCGGCGCGCCGCAACAGCGCCCGCAGCCGGGCAAGGATTTCCTCGATATGGAAAGGCTTGGCGACGTAATCGTCAGCCCCGGCGTCGAACCCTTGAACCTTGTCGCTCCAGCGGTCGCGGGCAGTCAAAATCAACACCGGCATCACGCGCCCGACCCGGCGCCATTCACTAAGCACGGAAGTACCGTCCTTTTTGGGCAAGCCTAAATCCAGGACGACGGCATCGTAGGGTTCGGTGTCGCCCAAGAACCATCCTTCTTCACCATCGAAGGCGCGGTCGACGGCATAGCCCGCCTGCGTAAGCGCGGCGGCGATCTGGCGGTTGAGGTCCTTGTCATCCTCGACGACGAGCAACCGCACGCTTCGATTCCCCTGTGCAAGAGCAATTCACGTGAAACCTTGCCGCTTCCCCTAGCGTTGAACCAAAGGCTCGAACGCCGCCGTTTTTTCTTAACACGAGAATTCAATGTTCATTCTTCGAACCAATGACCAGCCCGGTCTTGGCATTGACGAAAACGTGAATGACGCGGCCGTCGCGGCGCAAAAGGCTCATCTCATAGACGAGTTCCTCGCTCCAACGGCAAAGCTTGACTCCGATGGCTTCCGCCTGCGACCGGCTGGCCGCGCTCCGCATGACGCGAAACGGCTCAAAGAGCCCATGCGCGAGAATCTTTTCGCGCGTCTCCGCCGTCGAGAAACAGACGTGGTCCGGCTCTGGTTCCGTCCGAGCCGTGGCGCTTGAGCCCAGATAGGCCGCGACAATGACCGCGATGAAATAAACCATGCCTCGAGACTGGCGCGGCGACAATGAACGAGCCATGAATACTGCGAACATGCGCGGCTATTTTCGAATCGTTTCACTCGCTGAGGCATTTTTGCCGGCCCGGCGCGCGGGCGTGGGCACAATCCTGGCTTGCCTGTCCGGCATGATTTTAACGGCGCCGGTATTTGCATTGGTCGGTCCTGCCAGAGAGGCCCCGGAGTTCGCGCCCTATGTCGTTACGGTACTGGACAAGAGCGGCGGCGGCAGTGGCGGCGGCGGCGCGAACTTTTGTACCGCGAGCGTTATCGCTCCGGACGTTGTCCTGACCGCCGCCCATTGCGTCTCCAATCTTTCAAACACAAGGGTGTTTTTCCGGGGCGGCCATAGCCAGCTGGTTCTATTCGATGTTGCTTCGATCGCCGTTCACCCGGAATTCCGGCCCAAAATCGGGCGAAAACAGTTGATTTCCATTGATCTTGCGCTTCTGCGCCTCGCCGAGCCGTTACCTGCCACATTCAAACCCATCGAACTTAAGGATTCCGGCCCGGTCGCGACCGGGCAGCCGTTTCGCGTGGCAGGTTTTGGCCGTGCGGATGAAAGCGTGAGCGGAACGTCAGGTGTCTTGCGGGCGGGCATTCTCGTCGCGAGCGGACCGAAATCGCCAGTTCTTGTTTGGCTTACCGATCCGGACGGCACCGGACTTGGCGGTTGCACGGGTGATTCCGGCGCGCCGGTCCTCGCCATCGCTCAACCGGCGCTGGTCGCGGTGGCGATTAGGGCCAAGGGCAACGACGGATATTCATGCGGCGCGATGACCGAGGCGGTGCTGATCGGGCCGCAAATGCCGTGGGTTCGCAAGACCCTGCAAGCCTGGGGAGCGACCTGGAGCATGGCACATTAACGCCATCCGCCCCGGCTGCCCCACTCCCGGCGAAAAGGGCTCCGGCTTCGCTCTGGCATATGCTCTACCTAATGAGTGATGGCGCCGGGGGTTTCCTCCTCGGACGAAAGCGGAGCGAGCGGCTTCGCCTCCTCTTCCCACACTATCGCCACCGGCTGGCGAACCAGGGCATGGCGCAATACCTCTTCCATGCGCGAGACCGGCACGATTTCGAGCGCGTTCTTGACCGGATTCGGAATTTCAACCAAATCCTTGGCGTTTTCCTCGGGAATTAAAATTTTCTTTAGGCCACCGCGCAGCGCGGCCAGCAATTTTTCCTTGAGCCCGCCGATCGGCAGAATCCGGCCGCGCAAGGTGATCTCGCCGGTCATCGCTATGTCGCGCCGGATCGGGATGCCGGTCATGATCGAGACGATCGCCGTCGCCATGGCAACCCCCGCCGATGGACCATCCTTGGGCGTCGCGCCTTCTGGAACGTGCACGTGGATATCGCGACGCTCGAACACCGGCGGCTCGATGCCGAAATCGACCGCGCGCGAGCGGACATAGGACGCCGCCGCCGAGATCGACTCCTTCATGACGTCGCGCAGATTTCCGGTGACCGTCATGCGGCCCTTGCCGGGCACCATCACGCCTTCGATCGTCAGCAATTCGCCCCCGACCTCGGTCCAAGCAAGGCCCGTCACGACGCCGATCTGATCCTCGGTTTCCGCCTCCCCGTAGCGGAATTTGGGAACGCCGAGAAAATCCGGCAGGTTGTCGTCGGT
>DASYNQ010000366.1:0-2849 GCA_036008425.1 Methylocella sp.
CCGCCAGCGGCCCTCCAGAATATCGGCGCGAACCACGCCCGGAAACGGCGCGAGCAGGGCAAGCTCGGCGGCGCTCGCCGCGCGCCCGGTCGAGGCAAGTTCGGAATCGTCGAAAAAACTCTTCGTTCGTTTGTAGAGCCCTTCATAAAGATTGGCATTGACCCATTCGAAATCGAAAACAAGCCCCAGCGCCTCGCGAATCCTAGTGTCGACAAAGAGCGGCCGGCGGAGATTGAAGACAAAACCCTCCATCCCCTTGGGCCCTCCGGCCGGCAAGGCCTCCCGGACGACCCTGCGATCGCGGATGGCGGGGAAATCGTAAGCATTCGTCCAGCGGGCCGGATTGGTCTCGTCGCGAAAATCGAGAAGCCCGGCCGCGAAAGCTTCGAATAGGCTGTTGGCGTCGCGAAAATATTCGATGTCGATCTCATCGAAATTGAAGAGACCGCGGCGGACCGGCAGGTCCATGGCCCAGTAGTTCGGATCGCGGCGCAGAACGATGCGTTCGCCAGGCTTGACATCGGCGACAAGGTAGGGTCCGGAGCCGGTTGGGATACCGAGACTAGCGTCGTCGAATTTCGCGGGATCGGTCTTGTCGCGCGGCAACACCGGCATGAGCGCTAGGGTCAACGGCATTTCCCGGTCACCGATGCCGGAAAGATCGTAGCGGATGGTCAGCGCGTCCGGCGTTTCGACCGATTTGACGAGAGAATAAGCCGCACGCTGTTGCGGCCGCCCCTTGGATTTCAGGAGGTCGAAGCTGAACAAGACGTCGGCCGAAGTAATTGGTACACCGTCCGAGAAATGCGCGCGCGGATCGAGCCTGAAGGTCGCAAAAGTGCGATCGGAGTCCGTCTCGATGGTTTGCGCGATCAATCCGTAAAGTGTGAACGGTTCGTCGAGAGAGCGCGTCATCAAGGTCTCAAAGACATTGGCGTTCAACCCCTGCGCGGTCGATCCGGCCTTCAGGTTGAACGGATTGAGACTATCGAAAGTACCGAGAAATCCGATTTTCAGACGGCCGCCTTTCAACGCGGCGGGATCGGCATAAGGCAGATGATCGAAGGGAGCGTTGAGGGCAGGGGTGCCGTGCATGGCGATGGCTGGCGCCCCGGCCGGCTTTGCTGCTTCCGCGCCAAGGGTGGCGCAACAAGCGGCGCGAAGAACCAACCCAAGAACGGCGAAAGCTAGCGCAGGAACCCGAGGTAAGCGATGTGTCATTGGCGCAATTTAGCGGATCGATCCGAATTCCGCCCAATGGCGGCGCGAGCGTGCTCTTGAATAAAGCTTTCCTTAGCTTGGAAAATGATTTATGGGTATCGCCGCGTCGTTGCTTTCGTGACGCTGGGCACGCGCAGCTGCGGCCAAATCGGCCGGAGCGGCGGTAACGTGCCAGCAAGGCTTAACGCCGTTTTTGCCGGAGGAGTCTTGACTTTTCCGGCAAAAAGCTCGACGTAACCACTGCGACCGCGAAATCGCGGCGCCAAGATTAGTACCCGACCGGGAGAGGACCATGAACGATCACGCAGTCGCCATCGTCAACGGCATACTCATTTTCACCATCGTTTTCCAGCTTATCTTAGTGAAAATTTGGGTCTCATGAATCGTTAAGCGCGCGGCCGCGCAAGTGGCCGCGCCACCTTCACTTACGGAATTCGCGACGGCCGGAGCTGCTAGCTGCAAAACCAGGGCGGCCCCGGAGAGCGTGGGCAATCCCTGCCCGAGCTGCTTTGTTACTCGAAGCCCCCGGACCAAGCCATCGTAATGGGCAAGTGGCGCGTGCGCCAATGGCAGAGCGCGGTCTCGTGGCCTAGTGGGTGGGGAAGCCCGGCTTCGCGCCGTTGGGCGTCTCGACAAAAGGTTCCTTGGCCAACCACACCCCCTCTCGAAGTCAACCGGCTGCCGTGCCAGCCGGGGTCGTCTCTTGCGGGTTGCCGCCACGGAACACCCTTCATCTCCAGACACGCATTTCGCGGCGGGGCCGCCGAGGCTTTGCTCCACGCTTTGGCCGAAAACCTCACTCCCATGAATTCGCACAATTGAAACCCGCTCCGGGGCTTGCAAGCCAGCCCGATAATGCTTACCGAAGCGATAAAACCGATGTGCAGGCGTGGAACCCTGCTCCGGTCTTGACGGCGGTCCTGCGCCCGGCTGGTCCGCTAGGGTGGTTTCATTGCCGCATCGATTGCCGTCGCCGGGTGGCCGGAGCAAAGGCGGTTGTGAAAGGCCTATCATTGGAAAGGAAATTTGATGCCCTTCTCGTTGAAACGCCTCGGCGCAGCCGGTTTGGCTAGCCTTCTTCTGTTTTCAGGGACTGGCGCTTTCGCGCAGGCGAAAAAGCCCGCGCACCCCGCTCCCGCGGCACCCGCCCAGCCCGCTCCCGCCCCGCCCGCTCAAGATCAAGCCGCCCCGGCGGCGCCGCAAGGACCGGTCAAGATCGATCTGGTGCCGACGCAAAACGACTGGACCAAGGTCTGCGGCCGGGATCCGGCGGCCAACAAGGAGATTTGTTACACGACTCGCGATTTCAGTGCCAAGGCCGGGGAGGCGCCGGTCTTGGCACTGGCCATCTACGACATCAAAGGCGATGAGACCCGCATCATTCGCCTACTCGTGCCGGTTGGTCTCATGTTGCGGCCTGGATTCCGTTTTGCCATCGACACTGGCGCGACGCTTGAGGGAAGCTTCGAAATTTGCTTCCCGAACGGATGTTTTGCCGAAGCCAAGGTCAAGGGCGCGACGATCGACCAGATTAAGAAGGGTTCGATTTTGAGTGTCGCGGTCAAGAACCAAGTCAACAATGAAATTACCTTTGCGATCCCGTTGGCGGGTTTCGGCAGGGCCTTCGA
>DASYNQ010000367.1:0-2260 GCA_036008425.1 Methylocella sp.
ATCTCATCGAACGAATGTTCTGCAAGCTCAAGAACTGGCGCCGCATCGCAACCCGATATGACCGCTATGCGCAAAACTATCTTTCCGGTCTCGCCCTCGCAGCCATAATGATCGCATGGATTTGAATGAGTCCCCAACCTAACGCGCGGTGGATCGATCCCATGCCCATACCGTAGCGCGGATCCGTGGTCAGCGTGGCTCGCCTATTCGCGGACAATGCGCGGCGAAAATTGGGCGCGAATTGGGACCGCAAAACTTTGCCGCCGCTCGACGATGGCATGGCGCACCTGGTTCAAAGCGAGGGTCAAGGCGCCCATCCGGTTGACACTCAAGGCGTGGACCGCATCCGGCGCCAGCGCCAGCGCCAAAAGCTCATCGGCTTCCTCCTCGTAGCCGTCGAGAAGCTCGGCGTGCCTGGCACTTCGCACGGCCTGCGTGATTTCGAGTAGCCGGCGCAGGATCTTATCGGCGTCCGTGATCCTGTGCCGCGTGAGCTTCGTCGCGGCCGCCGCCAGCCCGGTGCCGAGCACGCTAAGACACATCGCGCCAATATAAAAAGCATCGCTGTATTTGTCGAAAAAGCTTTCTTCTTCGTCGTCGAGAAAAGCGAGGGCGCCGGGATGCACCGGGAGAGCCGCGCCCTTGTCGGCAACTGGCGCTTCGATGCGGTTCGCGATCGGAATCCGCGCGGCGATGGCAGGCCGCGCCGCCAGCAAGAGCCGGGTCAATGCGCCGACCACTCCATCGCCAAGGCTATTGCGGGCGACAAGCCTTGTGCTCACCCCGAGGGTATCGAAATCCACCGATGGTTTCGGCTGGGCACCGCCGAACGCGCCGCGCATTACCTCGACCCCTTCGAACGCAGGCGAGCGTTGCGCGATAGCCTTCGCCTCCGCGATGGGAAGGAAGACCGGCTGACCGTGTCCGGCCACGGCAACCGTGTTGACCGCCTCGGTCAATCCATCCGAGCCGGGCGCGCCGACGGCGAGAACCGCGTCGATCTCCTTGTCTTCGACCGCGCGCGAAAGCTCCGCGAGAGTGAGGGATACTCGCCCAACCGAGGCCGATGGAACGTCGTATTGGGCAAGTGCCGTGTCGAGAAGAAGCTGATTGTCTACTTTCCCTGGTGGCACGGCTTGCAGAACGCCAACCTTATGCCCACGCAGATCGTCGATCGCGCGCAGACTGCTCTCCGCCGGCGCGAACAACACAGCCGCATCCCGGCGCATGATCAGCACGGTCTGGCCGTTCGGCGGCATCGCGAGATCGCTGCGCACGACCGCGAGATCGGCGTGCCCTTCCCGGAGCGCGCGCGACGACTCCGCCAGACTCTCTACCGCGACCAGCTTGAGGCGAATGCCGTCCCGGGCCTCGGCGAAGTCCTGCGCCGCCGCCGCCATGATCGCCTGATCGTCGCTGTCGCGCGGAACCGCGATGCGCAAGACGCTCGGGCGTTCGTAGTAGTAGATTGCCGCGGCGACGGCGGCGATGGCTACCAAGCTTCCGATGATCGTTCCGAATATGAGACGGCGCATCCTGTTCTCTCCGCCTGATTCAAGGGCACGCAAATGCTGAACAGATCTCCACCATGCAAAACCCGTGCTAACGGGCGAGCGCTCGTGGTTGGGTTTCGAGCGTGACCTGCGTTCGCGGCAAAGACAAGGCGTCCGCGAAGATTTCGCCAATAAGAATAACGCATGGGCCGGATGGTTCGGCACGGGCCACCTTGGCGGCGAGATTTTCGATTGTCCCAAAAATATGGCGTTCGTCCGGGTAGGTCGCGCGCTCGACCATGAGCGCCGGGGTCGATGGGTCCATGCCATTGGCAAGTAGGCGCCCGGCCAAGCGCTCGAGCGTTTTCACCCCCATGTAAACGACGGTCGATGCCCGGGGATCGCAGAGCGCTCGCCAATCGATGTCGCCGGGGAGCTTTCCGTTATGCGCATGCGCGGTGATGAATTGCAGCCTTCGGGCTTTCTCGCGCGCGGTCAAGGAGATTTGCAACCCGGCGGCGGCACCGAGCGCGGCGGTGACGCCTGGAATAATCTCGATTGGAACGCGGGCGGCCCGCAACGCCGCGATTTCCTCGTTGGCGCGCCCAAAAATCATTGGATCGCCACCTTTGAGACGAACCACGCGTTTTCCTTGCGAGGCCAGCGAGACCAATAGCGAAACGATGTGATCCTGCCGGCACGAAGGCTTGTAGCCGCGCTTGCCAACGGGGATTTTTTCGGCCTCGCGCCGCGCCATTTCGACGATG
>DASYNQ010000368.1:0-4852 GCA_036008425.1 Methylocella sp.
CTAGGGCGCCAGCACATCAAGGACGGGATCATCACCTTGCGCGCGGCCAAGACGGGCACGCAAATCATCATCCCGGTCTTGCCGGAGCTGGCCGCGATTATCAACTCAAGTCGAACCGGCGACCTCGCCTTTATAGCCGGGGAACGTGGTCGGCCCATGACCAAGGAGTCTTTCGGGAACTGGTTTCGCGGTGCCTGCCAAGCGGCAGGCGTGCCGGGATCCGCGCATGGTTTGCGCAAGGCGGGGGCTACGCGCGCGGCCGAAAACGGCGCGACGGTGGCACAGCTCGAAGCCATTTACGGCTGGACAGGGGGAAAGATGGCGTCGCTATATACGCGACAAGCAGATCGCGCCAAACTGGCGCGCGAGGTCATGGGGAAGCTGGGGAGGGGGAAAACATGAACGGCTATCCCCGCACCTGATACAGGTGCGGGGAATCCCATGAGGGGTAGAAGGGCGATATGGCGACCCCGGCAGGGCTCGAACCTGCGACCTGCCGCTTAGAAGGCGGCTGCTCTATCCAGCTGAGCTACGGGGCCGGCCGACCCTTATGCCGGAGCGGTGAATTCGTGGGCGTTTCTTATAAGTTAGAAAACATTAGCTTACATAACTATCTTCAGGTTAAATCCGACAGAAAGGCCGGGTCAATGGGTCCATTGGTCACGACGGGTCGTTTTGAAATTATCGGAATAGCTTTGGATTTTCCGGGGCGCTGGCTTTGAGTCCTCGACCCGGTAACTCAAGCCGTTTTTCCCGGCATAAGTGATCGCCTCTTCCTTGGTCGCGAAATTCAACCGCACCTGGCTCGTCATATCGCCCGAACTCGTCCAGCCCATCAGCGGCTCGATCTGGCGTGGCGAGGCGGGTTCGAATTCCAAAACCCAAAGCTTCGCCCTGGCAAGGCCAGATTGGGTCGTGGTCCGGGAGGGGCGGTAAATCCGTGCGGTCATTTCGATCGCTCTCGTCTCGATGCGGGTTGGCGTTTACGCGGACTTAGCCGGCGTTATTCCCACCTCGATTTGCTGTCGAGAGCCGCACCGCGGTGACATTGGTCGGGGCAGCAGGATTCGAACCTGCGACCTGAAGTACCCAAAACTTCCGCGCTACCAGACTGCGCTATACCCCGCATGGAGACGTTGCCCCTGCCCTCTCGCCACGCATTCGCTATCATGCACCCGCGCGGCGAACAAGGGCGGCAACCCAATCATAAATGACTGGGTCCCGTCACTTGTCGAATAGAGGATGGCGGACGCTGTCGCCGATCCGCAAGCCAATACGAGCCGCCGTCCCGGCATTGACTTCGAGAACGGCATAGGCCGGAGCGCCCGAGGGGATAATTTTCTCCGACAAGGGTTCGGTATTTTCGGCGAGCCCAACGACCTTGCCGGTGCGGCCGATGAAGACCATGTCGAGAGGCAAATACGTGTTTTTCATCCACATCATCACCGGCCGCTCGGTCGCGAAGTCGAACAACATGCCACGCTCTTGCGGAAGAAACCGGCGGAACATGAGGCCCCGTTCGCGTTGCGGCCCGCTGCGCATGACTTCCACGGAAAATTCATGGGTTCCGGTGGCGGTGACGATCGCAAGCCTTTCGAGGTTGCCTTGCAGTGGCGGCGCGTCCGTGGCGAGCGCTGCCGGACTCGCGCAAAGAAAAACCAAGCTTGCGCACAGTCCAAGGAAGGCCAAAACCCCGGGCGCCAAACCAGCAGGGCCGGGGGTTGGCGCTTGATCGCAAAATGGTGCGGATTTTCTGGAATGGATCAAACGAGAAAACAATTTGATAAAGACCATGCGCGATTCAACGACGCGGCCAGGTCCCGACCGGCCGCATCGCATCGTCCCCTGCCAAACACCTTTAATCGCAACGCTCATCGGCTTGCGGCGGCATGGAACTTGGCCGCGACTGACCCCCGCAAAGGGCCGCCTGAACGGATGCCATCTCAATGCGGCATGGGCAAGATCGCGTCAAGCGGCCGCACTTCGGCCGCGATGAGTCCCTTCGGGCCGTCGCCGAAACGCACGAGGAGGCTTTCTCCCGGCCGCAACTCCGCAATCCCGTAACGGCGCAGGGTTTCCATATGGACAAAAATATCTTGCGTACCCTCGCCTTGGGTCAGAAAGCCAAATCCGCGCGGGCGGTTGAACCATTTGACGATGGCGATTTGAAACCCGCCCGCCTGCGCCACCTCGCCGCAGGTGCGCGGCGGCCGCCATTCGGATCGATGCACGACGCTCGATCCATCCATCGAGATAATTTTGAGAACCTGCAATCCCTTCACCCGGCGCACCGCCTCGCAGACGACGCGGGTTCCCTCACAAGCGACGCTAAAGCCGTCCTTGCGCAAAGTAGTGATGTGCAAAAGAACGTCGGCGGCGCCATTGTCCGGCACGACAAAGCCGTACCCCTTCGCGACATCGAACCATTTGACTCGTCCGGATATTTCAACAAGGTCAACCGCTTCGATCGCCGATAGCTCAGGGGAGGCGTCGAAATCAAACCGGCGCGAGGCTAAATTTTTGCCGTCCAAGGATCAACTTCCCCCATATCGCGCGCGTGGCCGGAGCAGGTTTCCCACGCGGCACGCGGACTAACCGCAAACAAACGATATTCGAATCGCTGCCAGCATAGCATTCGGAGGCCGGTGCAAAAGCCCGATCGGTCAGGAAATTGTGGATGACGTCAGAAAAACAATCAGTGCGGCTTTGGCGCCACTTGTTGCCAGTTCCTGCTAGCGCGCTTGCCGATCAGTGGAATCACGTGATCGAAAAGGAATCGTTCAAATTCAAAGATTTGGAGCACGTCGGAATCGAAAAAGTCGAGCAACTTTTTCGGGACAGGCTCTAAGGCTGCCCGGCCGGAGCGTGGCGATTAGGAACGCCCGAGAAACGGCCTGCACGAGGGATGATGCGTGGATTGGGTAGTGTCCGCCGGACGGCGTTGGCCGCGGCTTTCGCAACGCGATCGTTTGTCGCGCAAGCCGGACTGAGTGTTGAAGATCACGAGGAAAAACTGGAGATTGAGCGGCCGATGGCGAAATCCAAGCTTCTGGCTCTATGCTTAGCCGCAAGCGGTTGTATAATGGCGTGCATGTGGGGCAACTTTCGCCGCCGCCCGCGGTTATCTGTTATCCAGGGGAACCAGAGTCTTCTCGCGCGGGGCGACTTCGAGAAAGGGGTGAGATAAAATGGCGACCTTTGACAAGCTCATTACTTTTGACAAGCTCATTCAAGAAATTGGCGCGCGATACCATCTCGGACCAAAGGGCCGTTCGCTTGTTGAAGAGACCTTGGACCTGATCGCTCGACAGCCGGGTGGCATTAGCGGCTTCCTGGATAGGTTCAAAGCCGCGGGTTTCGCCGCCGAGGTTGCTTCCTGGGTGGGAGGAACCGATGCCGTGCCGCTTTCGGGGCAAGAGGTAGAGGAGACACTAGGCTCGGGCGCTATTAGCGAGATTGCCGAAAAAGCCGATGTCAGCCAACGCTTCGCGAGAACGATTTTGGGCTATGCAATACCCAAAATCATTGGCCAACTGGCACAATGCGGTTTCGTCGACTTGGCCATCCCGCTTTCCTCCCACGCCGGCGAAATTACGCTGCTCGGAGCAGAGCAAGTTCCGCCGAGCAGTATGGGCGGTGGCGCCGCTCCCGGGATCAGCCGGTTGCTCATTCCGGGCGCCTGTCTGCTGCTTACGCTCGGAGTTTTGGGATACGCGATTTCATCGGGAAGGAGGGGCACTCGGGTGGCCGTACAGTCCGCGCCCGTCATGACGCAAAATGCGCCGGTAGCAACCCCGCCCGCGCCTTCTTCCCCAGCGCGCTCGGCGCTTAGCAAGCCGGTTGCGTCCCCGCCCGCGCCTTCGATACCAGCGAGCTTGGCGCTTAGCAATTTGAACGGCCTCATTGTCTACTCCGGCACCGTCGGAAACGACGCAACTCGCGCCGCAATCACCGACTCGCTCAAGACGGTGTTCGGAGCCGATAAAATCACCGGCGATCTCGCCGTGGACCAGCATGCCGGCCAGGCGGGCTGGACGAAGGATCTCAAGACAGCGCTCGATAATTTCAAGACACCGGGGTCGCAGGCGGTCTTTGAAGGAAATGCCGTTAGTGTCGGGGGAACGATCCCTGACGCGGACCGCGACGGGATCATAAGTTCGGTGAAATCCGTTCTCGGGCCCCAATTCGCAGTCGCTACACTTGCAGGTAGCGGCGCGACCAAAACGGCGGCGGCGTCATCGGCGCTCAAATCGGGATTCAGCGGCAAAAACCCAGGCGCTCCGAATCAGCCGGTCCTTCATCTGCCGGCCATTAATTTCGCTCCCAATAGCGCCGGGGTTCCATCAAGCAGCGAGGCTCTCTTGCGGCAGGCGGCCGGTCTGATGAAGCAATTGCCTGCTGGAACAGTGGTTCAGATCAGCGGCTACACCGATAGCGCCGGTAATCCAGCCGCCAATATGAAGCTGTCGCAACGGCGTGCCGATGCCGTGCGCCAACTCCTTGTCGATGCCGGGGTCAACCCCGCCATGCTGAGCGCGAAAGGCTACGGGAGTTCCGAATCCTTGGCCAACAACGGGACAACGGAAGGCCGCAGCAACGGTAGGATGAAAATTCGCCGGCGCGACGACCGGCGCGTCGAATTTCGCATCGCCCAACAATAGCGGAGGCGAAAGTCAACGTTGTCCATCACCCCGGCGCCTTTCGCCGGTTACAAATCCACGCGGATTATTCGTCGTCGTTCATGGGTTCGAGTGCGGGGCTGCGCGCGCTGACCGCGCGGGGTTCCGGCAGCGGTTGCACTTGCGGGAGCGGGGCCGGTGAAGCGTCGGCCGTAACCGGCCCAAAGCCGTCG